>CAZLJN010000095.1:3321-8272 GCA_964559815.1 uncultured Propionibacteriaceae bacterium | reverse complement strand
CCACGAACACCATCACCAGCAGGCGGCGCGGACGTCCGCGTGCGCGAGTGGCCATCAGGTGCCCGGCGGCGGCGAACACGCCCTCCGCTTGGGCCAGGTGGGCCAGCATCAACACCCCGGCCAGGAAGGCGATCGTGGGCGCGATGTCGACCACCTGCGTCCAGGCTTCGGACGCTGAGATCACCCCGAAAACGATCAGCAGTGCGGCCGCCGGGACGGCAGCGACCGCCTCGGGCAGTCCTCGCGGACGGACGACCGCGAAGGCCAGCACCGCGATCAACGCGATCGCGGCGATCACTTCTGCGGCGGGGCCGTCGACAGGAGGCATCGCAGCGTCAGGCCGGGCCGGGAACGAACAGGTCGTCGTAGTCGGCTACCGGGACGAGGCCGGCCGCCTTGCTGATCAGGTCGGGGTCCGTGGTGACCACGGCGTCGGCCTGCAGACAGGCGACCGCCAGGAGCTCGGCGTGCTGCAGGTCGGGCCAATCGGCGTCCCGTGCCAGCCGCCAGGCTCGTCCGCGGCTGACCCGGTCTCCCAGCAGTCGCACCGGGATCTCGGTGATCCGGTCGTGCAACGCCCGGGCGTCCTGCTCGTCGAGCGTGCCGGCCCGCACCCGAATCAGCACCAGTTCCTGCGCACGGGTGCGCAGCGAGTTCGGCGCGACGAGGCGATGGCCGGCCAACGCCCGTCCGTCCTGGGCGATGGCGAGCAAGGTGGGGGCATCGATCGCGTAGCGCATCGGTCCTCCTTTGGCGAGCGCTGTCCTTCGGTGTAACCGCAGCGGTGACGATCAGCTTCCCGCGCGCGGCGCGGCTTCGGAAGGTTCCGCCACGCAGCGTCAGCCCAGGTTGTGGCCGACGAAACGTCCGATCCAGTAGGTGATGCCCATCGCCAGGAAGCCGCCCAGGACGTTGCGGACGATCGCCCGCAGCTTCGGAGTGCCGCCCACCTGGGCACTGAGGAATCCGGTCAGGGCCAGCGCCGCCAACACACCGATGGCGGTGACCGGAATCTTCAGCTCCGCCGGGGCGAACTCGATCGCGACCAGCGGCAGGATCGAGCCCACGGTGAAGGCGACCGCCGAGGAGACCGCGGCGATCCAC
Source organism: uncultured Propionibacteriaceae bacterium (assembly GCA_964559815.1). Lineage (GTDB taxonomy): Bacteria > Actinomycetota > Actinomycetes > Propionibacteriales > Propionibacteriaceae > Propionicimonas. The sequence goes on along the minus strand of CAZLJN010000095.1, from coordinate 7,168 downwards.
GGGTTGGTGAGTGCCTCGGGATCGATCCCCAGCTCGGTCTCGGCGTGGGCGGCCAGGGCGTCGTGCTCGTGCAGCTGGACGGCAACTTCCATCGCCAGCTCCGGGGTGAGGCCCTTGGCTTCGTAGAGGCCGGCCAACTCGGCCAACTCCTCCTCGGGCATCTCCTCCAGTTCGCGGCGCTCCTTGGCCAGCAGCGCCATCTCGGTGTCGCGCTGGGCGCTCACCGACACGTACTCGCCCACGGCCATCGACAATGCACCCGCGGTGAGGCCGGCCACACCCGCGGCCAGGATCACGAACGGATCGGATGTGGCCCCGGCCACGCCGATCACGATGCCGGCGGTCGACACGATGCCGTCGTTGGCTCCCAGGACGGCCGCGCGCAGGCTGTTCAGCCGGTGTGCGTGGGAGCCTTCGTTGGCCTCCGCTTTCTGGTAGCTGGCCGGATCGCCGCCGGCGAGGGTGTCATTGGGTGCCATGTCTCTCCTGCGCAGTGCTGATCTGGGGAGCCTAACGCCGCGCGCAGGCCCAAGCTGGGGGTTTCGCCGAACCTAACAACGAGGTGGGGCAGGTCCTTCCCACTTCGGTGGCCGGATTTCGCCGGTTCGGGCCGGCGGCTGCGGACGTCCGCTTGTTCGGCCGAGGCACCGGACGTCCCCTGGCTAGGGTCGCCGATGTCTACCCCACAGGAAGGCTTCAGATGGCCGACTCACCACCGGCAGTAGGCGTCGTGCTCAACGGGCATGTCTGGGATGGGACCCGATGGAATCCGGCGCCGTCGCTTGCCCATGGTGGCTGGGCGCCGCCGACCGGCGGCGAGCGGGGCCCCTTTCAGGTAGCGGGGTTCGCGAACCCGCAGTACGCCTACGGCCTCACCCTGCGCGCAGCGCAGGACATCCACTTCCTGGCGCGCTTCTGGCTCGTCGTGGCGTGGATCCAGATCATCGCCAGCTGCCTGATGCTGGTCTTCGGGATCATCGAGATCGCCGGTCTGCTGGCTCTCGTCCAGACGGTGACCCACCTGCCCCGCTAGGAGGTCAGTTGACCGCCTTGGCGGAGTAGACCTTCTCGATGGTCCACACCGACACGGTGCTGGTTTGGGGCGGATTGGCGCTGTTGCTGCGCTTTTCGACGGTCTCGGACACCTTCGCGGTGATCTCGATCAGGCCACTCGAATCGCCGCCGCGGTTCAGGTCGGGGTAGGCGGCGAACACCTGCTGAATCCCGTCCAGGCAGGGCTTGCCCGGCTGGTCTTCGACGAAGTAGGAGCAGAACCCGCCGACCATCGGGTCGGGGTGCGTGCGGAACGTGACCGCGTCCGATGGTGCCACGGACGGGGTCGGCGGGACCACCTGGGTGCAGGCGGTGAGGGTGGTGCTCAGGCTGACCAGAAGAGCGGCGGCGAGGGCGGTGACGCGCATGTGGGGTGTCCTTCGGTGGCGGCGGAGTGCGGTGATCCCAGTGTGGCGGTGCCGTCAAGCGATCTCCACGGTGGTGAGGTTGCCCATCGTCGGCGGCATCGGGGCGGGCCCGACGTAGCGTGACAGAAAGGACACCGACGAGGAGTCGCATCGGCGGCTCATCTGGGAGGAAACATGTCTGATTCGGTCGACGACTACGGCCTTGGCGCCCCCGGCAGCCAACCGGGAGGTCCCGTGCCCCACCCCTACCAACCGGATCCGCTGGCTACCGGTCTGGAGTCACCCGACGGCTACGACCCCGAACCCGAGGACGGCACCGAGTTCGGTCTGGGCTCGGAGAACACCCAGCCGACCCCGCCGCAGCCGGAGGAGGACCAGCCCGAGAAACACGGCCTGGGCTCCTGAGCACGGCTCAACCGAGGGCCACCACGTTTTCGGGAGGCTCGCCGGCCAGCAGATGCTCCAGCTGCCGCCGCAGCAGCGCGGCCACCCGCAGGTAGGTCGCATCGCTGTTGCCGCCCTGATGGGCGGTGATGATCGCTCCGGGGGCATGCCACAGCGGATGGTCGGGCGGCAGTGGCTCGGGGTCGGTGACATCGAGCCCGGCCCGGAGCCGTCGGGCCGTCAACTCCGCGAGCAGAGCATCGTTATCGACCACCCGGCCGCGGGCGACGTTCACCACCAACGCGCCATCGGGCAACGCGGCCAACGCGGCCGCGTCCAGCAGGTGATGGGTCTGGGCCGAGTACGGCACGGTCAGCACGACGATGTCGGTCTGGGTGAGGAGCGCGGGCAGTTCGTCGATGCCACGGACGCCGTCACGCGCGGTGCGTCCGACCATGGTGAGCTCGACTTCGAACGGACGAAGCCGCGCCGCCAACGCCTGTGCCAGCGAGCCGGCCCCCACGATCAGCACCCGGCGATCGGCCAACGAGGGCAACTCGGGGTTGTGCCAGCGTCCGTCGCGTTGGGCGTCGAGCGCTTCGACCAGTCCGCGTTGCGAGGCCAGGATCAGTCCGACCGCCAGCTCCGCGGTGCCGGCCGAATGCACTCCGCGGCCGTTGCAGAGCGTCACTCCTGGCCACAGGTGCGGCACGGCATGCTCGAACCCCGCCGACGGGAGCATCACGTAGCGCAGGTTCTTCGCCTCGGGCAGCCGACGCCAGCGCGCCGGGTCTCCCCAGTAGTGACCGATCTGGACCACGCTGACCCGCGCGGCGACGTCCGGCGGTAGGGGCGCGAGCAAGTCCCATTGCACGAACTCGACTCGATCGGCGAGGTCGGCCAGGCGCTCGGCCAGATCGGTGTCGGGGAGGGTGACAGTCAGCATGGGTTGATTGTGGCAATCTCCGACGCGCTCGGGCGTGAGCGTCCAGGTGCAACGAATTCCACTGCAGATGCCAGATTGAGCGGGGATTCGTGCGACGAAGGCGATCCGCAGCCGAATTCGTCCCAGGCCGCGGCTACCACCACAGGCCAGCGAGGTAGATCATCGCCGGCAGCGTCACCACGCTGAGCAGGGTCGAGACGCTCAGCAGCCGGGTAGCGAAGGCGGGTTGGCGTCCGTGCTTGACGCTGAAGATCACCAGGGTCGCCCCTACCGGCGCGCTGATCGAGATCAGCATCGACAGCCGCGCGACATGATCGATCGGAAGCAGCCACAGCAGGCCGATGAAGATCAGCGGCACCACGACATTGCGCGCCACCGCGCCCCACCACACCAGGCGGTCGGTGAAGACCGTCCGCAGGCTGTACTCGGCCAGGGTCACCCCGATCACGATCATGCTCAGCGGGGTGTTCATGCCGGCGAGATAGCCGAACACGTCATACAGCGGGGATGGCAGCCGCACCGAGGTGGCGAACAGCACCAGCCCCACCCCGATGGCGATGATGTTCGGATTGCCGAGCATGGTGCCGACCCGGCGCATCAGCGGGGTGTCGTCCGGCCCGAACTGGTTGAGGCCGTGGGTCCAGACGAAGATGTTGAACACCGCCAGATAGGCCACGGCATAGAACACCCCGTCGTCTCCCAGCAGCGCCTGAGCCAGCGGGATCGCGATGAAGCCGGCGTTGGTGTAGACCAGCCCGAACCGTAGGGCGCTGCGGGTGCCGTCCTCGGAGATGAATCGGCGGGGGAACAGCAGCCGTGACACCGCGATGCTGATCAGGAAGGTACCCACATCGACCAGGAACACCCACCCGGCGGTGCGCAGTTGGTCGAGATCGAAGGGACGTTGGAAGGCCTGGAGGATGACCGCCGGTGAGATCAGGTACAGCAGCAGGTTCGTCATACCCTTGGCGGCCTCGGCGCCGACCAACCGCAGCCGGAAGGCTGACCAGCCCAGCGCGATCAGTCCGAACATGATCACGACCTGCGTTGCCGGTATGGCGAAGCCCACGGCGTCACTCCTCTTCAGGCAGCGAAT
>CAZLJN010000095.1:0-3311 GCA_964559815.1 uncultured Propionibacteriaceae bacterium | reverse complement strand
CTGCCCGCTTGCCGAACTTACTCCCGGGCGCCGATGTGGACCCGCGGTTGCGTGCAAGCAAGACGGTGGGGGTGCAACAAGTTGCACCTGATGGGCCCCGCGAAGGCGGACTCGCCGAGTGATCTCGTGCATCGGGGGCGTTTCGTTGCAGCGCGGGACGGGCGTCGGCGGTGGCCGAAGTGATGGGATGGAGCCCGTGAAGAGAAGCTGGCGATGGGCACTGGTGACGGCGGTGGCGCCGATCACTTGGGGGTCCACCTACTTCGTGACCGCGCATTTCCTGCCGGCGAGCATCCCGTTGTGGGGATCGGCGCTGCGGGCATTGCCGGCCGGTCTGGTGCTGCTGCTCCTGGCCCGCCGCCTGCCGCACGGGTCGTGGTGGTGGCGCTCGGTGGTGCTGGGGGTGCTGAACTTCGGTGGCTTCTTCACCCTCATCTACCTGTCGGCGATCCTGCTGCCGAGTTCGGTGGCGGCCTCGATCATGGCCTTGGCGCCGCTGGTCATGGGTGGCCTGGGCTGGATGGTGCTCGCCGAGCGTCCGACCGGCTGGATGGCGTTGGGGGCCGCACTCGGCATCCTCGGTGTGCTGGCGATCCTCGGTGCCGGGCTGAGCCCGGCCAACCCGTGGGGAGTGCTCACCTCCCTGACCGCTCTGGTGATGTCGTCGGTCGGTGCGGTGCTGAACAAGAAGTGGGGACGGGATGTGCCGGTGCTGGCTTCAACCGCGTGGCAGGCCACTGTCGGTGGGCTGCTGTTGGTCGTGGTGGCCGCCGTCGTAGAGGGACCGCCGCCGACGCTCACCGGTACGGAACTTGTCGGCTTCGCCTACATCTCGCTGATCGCCACCGCCCTGGCATCGGTGTGCTGGTTCGCCGGCCTGCGCCGACTGGCCGCCGGCACTGTGGGCATTGTCGGCCTGCTCAACCCGGTCACCGGAGTGGCGTTGGGCACCCTGGCCGCGGGCGAGCAACTCACCTGGTGGCAAGGGCTCGGCATGGCCCTGGTGATCGTCGGCATCCTGGCCGGACGTCGGGAGCCGAAGCCCGCTTCATAGGACCGGACGAAGACGCCAGAACGCCCGGCCGGTCGAGTGACCAGCCGGGCGTTCTGGACGGTGAGGTCAGAAGCCGTGACGTGCCCGGCTGGCCTGCTCCTGGGACTTGAACAGGCCGAAGCGGGGCAGGAACTTCGCCCAATCGATGGCGTGGGCGTCGATCTCGGGACCGTCGATGCAGGCGTGCTTGCGCACCAGCTTGTCGCCGACGTTCACCGGCACCATGCAGGCGCCACACATGCCGGTGGCGTCGACCATGATCGAGTTCAAGCTGGCCACCGTGTGCACGCCGTACGGACGGGTGAGGTCGGAGACCGCACGCATCATCAGCGGCGGGCCGATGGTGACGACCTCGGCGATGGTGCGACCCTCGCCGTTCTGGTTGGCCTTCAGCATCTCCTCCAGCGGCGTGGTGACGAAGCCGTGCACCCCGAAGCTGCCGTCGTTGGTGGCGTAGATCACGTCCAGCTGGTCGCCGAACTCGGCCTTGATCGCTCCGACTCGCTCGTCGGCACCGTCCCAGAACATCAGCTCCTTGCTGCGGAAGCCCGAGATCAAGGTGACGTGGTTACCCAGGCGCAGGTGCTCGCGCATGATCGGGTACACCGGCGGCAGCCCCAGACCACCGGCGGTGAACACCACGGTGGAATCGTCGCTGTAACGCTCCAGGTGGCTGGGCAGTCCCAGCGGCCCGGCGATGCCGGCGAAGACGTCGCCCACGCTCATCTGGTTGATCTGCAGCGAGGTGGTGCCCATGCCCTGTACCACCAAGGTGATGGTGCCGGCGTCGGCATTCCAGTCGGCCAAGGTCAGCGGAACCAGCTCGCCCTTGGCGTGGGAGAGCACCCGGACGAACTGGCCGGCGCGGGCCGAGCGGGCCACCATCGGCGCCCGGATCTCGAACTCCTCGATCCCGTCGGACAGGTGGGTCTTGGTCACGATCACCGGCAACTCGGCCGAGGTGTCGGTGTAGGCCAGAGCCTGATCGACGCGGGCCTTGATCTCGGTGGCCGTCATCGACTCCATCGCGGCGACCATTTCGCGGGCAGCCGACTGACCGTCACCGGCCGCGCGGATCGCGGTCGAACCGCCACGAGCCGCGTCGCCACCGGTGTAGACGCCCGGAAGGGTGGTCTCCTTCGAGGTCTTGGCGACCTGGTTGATGGTGCCCCAACGGCTGGTCTCCAGCCGCGGCTCGGAGTCCTTGATGATCGGGTTGGCGTCGTTGCCGAGCGCCATGATCACCAGGTCGGCGTCGATGTTCTCGGTCTCGCCGGTGGCCACCGGACGACGGCGCCCGGACTCGTCCGGCTCGCCGAGGGCCATCTTCTCGACCACCGCGGTGGTGACGAAGTGGCTGTCGTTGTTGCACAGGAACTCCACCGGCGAGCGCAGTTCGCAGACCACGATGCCCTCTTCGATGGCGTGCTCGAGTTCTTCCTCACGAGCCGGCATCTCGGCCTGGGTGCGGCGGTAGACGATGGTCACGTTGCCGCCGAGGCGACGCGAGGTGCGGGCAGCGTCCATGGCGGTGTTGCCGCCACCGATGATCAGCACCTGCTTGTCGGCGACCTCCGGCAGCGGCGTCTCGTGATCCTCCTTGTGAGCCTGCATCAGGTTCACGCGGGTGAGGAACTCGTTGGCGCTCATCACGTTCAGCAGGTGCTCGCCGGGCACGTTCAGGAAGCGCGGCAGGCCGGCGCCCGAACCGACGAAGACCTTGACGAAGCCGGCTTCGCGCAGCTGCTCGATGGTGGCGGTCTTGCCGACCACGAAGCTGGTCACGAAGCGGCCACCGAGGGCCTTGATCTTGGCGACCACGTCATCGATCAGCTCGTTCGGCAGACGGAACTCGGGAATGCCGTAGCGGAGCACGCCGCCGAGCTCGTGGAACGCCTCGAAGACCGTCACCGGGAAGCCGTCGGCGGCCAGCAGGTAGGCCGTGATCAGACCGGCGGGGCCGGATCCCACGATCGCCACCGGCGGACGGGTGGCCTGCTCCCACGGGTTCGGACGGCCGGAGAAGCGGGCCTTGAGCTGCTCGGGCTGGGCCACCTTCTCCCACTGAGGCAGGAACCACTCCAGCTGGCCGATGCTCATCGAATGCTTGTGGACGCAGTGGCTCTGGCATTGCAGCTCCTGCGGGCACACCCGGCCGGTCACGTTCGGCAGCGGGTTGACCTTCTCCAGCGCCTCCAGCGCCTCGCGGAAGCGTCCGGTGCCGATCAGTTCGAACATCTTGGGGATCTCGACGCTC
>CAZLJN010000094.1:7789-8274 GCA_964559815.1 uncultured Propionibacteriaceae bacterium | reverse complement strand
CGCTGGGGTGGCGGGGAGTTGTCCTACGGCTCGGATGCCGACGCCATATTCGTCCTGGCCGATTCCGATGATCCGGACGCCACCGCGAAGGCCACCACCGCGATCAGCCGATTGCGCGCACTGCTGGCCAAGCCGGGCGCCGACCCTGCGCTGGAGATCGACATCGACCTGCGACCCGAAGGCAAGCAGGGTGCGATCGTGCGCAGCCTGGCGTCCTATCGGGCCTACTACCAGCGATGGTCGTCGACCTGGGAATCCCAGGCCCTGTTGCGGGCCGGCGCCGGCGCCGGCGATGAGGATGTGGCCGCCGAGCTGATGACCATCATCGACCCGATCCGCTACCCGGCTGACGGCCTCACCTCCGCCCAGGTGCACGAGATCCGCAAGCTGAAGGGACGAATGGAAGCCGAGCGGGCCCCCCGCAGCGGCGACGCGGCCCGCAACGTCAAGCTCGGGCCCGGCGGACTCAGCGATGTCGAATGGGT
>CAZLJN010000094.1:0-7779 GCA_964559815.1 uncultured Propionibacteriaceae bacterium | reverse complement strand
GCCCTGCGCGGGCTGCGGACCACCTCGACGCTGTGGGCGCTGGAGGAGGCGGCGATCAGCGAGCTGGTGACCGCCGAGGACGCCCAGGTGCTCACTCAGGCGTGGACGATGTCCAGCCGGATCCGCAACGCGGTGATGCTGCTTCGCGGCCGGGCCAGCGACAACCTGCCCACCGACGTCCGCGACCTGTCGGCGGTGGCGCAGATCCTCGGCTATGCCAAGGGCGAATCGTCCCTGATGGTCGAAGAACAGCGCCGTCGGGCGCGGCTGGCCCGCCAGGTCATGGATCGGGTCTTCTGGAGCGAGGACTGAGCGCCGCTCACTCCAACGGATCGGACGGCAGACCGACGGTCACCTCGTCGGGCAACGCCGGACGTCCGTGCACCAGCGGGACGAAGCCGGTCAGCGTCGGCAACCGCAGCCCCTGGCCGAACAGCGGCACCGGCACCGGATCGATGCCGGCGATCTCGATGTCCTGACCCCGGACACTGACCACGCCACCGGGACCGTCCTCCAAAGTGAAGGTGATCCGGTCGGGGGTGAGCTCGGCGCGAATCCGCGAACCCTGCACCATGAACGCGAAGCGCAAACTCGCCCACCCGTCCGGCAGGCGCGGATCGAAGGTGATCTCGCCGCTGTAGTCGCGCATGCCGGCGAAGCCGTACACCAGCGCGTTCCAGACCCCGCCCGCGGAGGCGATATGCACCCCGTCCCCGGTGTTGTGATGCAGGTCGGCCAGGTCGACGAAGACCCCCTCCATGAACGACTCCAAGGCGCGATCCTGGTAGCCGACCTCCGCGGCGATGATCGACTGGACGACCGCTGACAAGGTCGAATCCCCGGTCGTGATCGGCTCGTAGTACTCGTAGTCGGCGCGCTTCTCCTCGGCGCTGAAATCATCGCCGGCAAGGAACAGCGCCAGGATCGCGTCGGCCTGCTTCAACACCTGGAAGCGGTAGATCACCAGCGGGTGGTAGTGCAGCAGCAGCGGCAGCTTCTCCGGGGGAGTGTTGGCCAGGTCCCACACCTCACGTTTGAGGAAGTCCTCGTCCTGCGGATGCACCCCGAAGTCTTCGCTGTAGGGAATGGTCATCGCGGTGGCGGCCTCCTGCCAGCCGGTCACCTCGGTCTCGGTGAGGCCCAACGCGTGACTGACATCGAGGTGTTTGCCCGGGTCGGTCTCGGCCAAGGACAGGACGGCCTGAGCGGCGCGCATCAGGTTCATTCGGGCCATCAGGTTGGTGTACAGGTTGTTGTTCACCACTGCGGAGTACTCGTCCGGCCCGGTGACCGAATGAATGTGGAAGCTGCGCTCGGGCCCACGGAAGAAGCCCATGTCGTACCAGAGCCGGGCGGTCTCGACCAGCACCGGCAGTGCTTCGGTGACCAGGAAGTTGTGGTCGGCGGAGACGTCGGCGTACTTGCACATGGCGAAGGCGATGTCGGCATCGATGTGGTACTGCGCGGTGCCGGCGGCGTAGTAGGCGCTGGCTTCCTCGCCGTTGATCGTCCGCCACGGGAACAGTGCGCCGCGCTGACTCATCGCCAGGGCGCGACGGCGGGCGGCGTCGAGCATGTTGATCCGGAACCGCAGCACTCGGCGGGCCAGGCTCGGATTGGTGTGGGCCAGGAAGGGCACCAGATAGACCTCGGTGTCCCAGAAGTAGTGGCCCTCGTAGCCGGCCCCGGTGACTCCCTTGACCCCGACCCCGCGGCCGTCGGTACGTCCGGTCGCCTGGGCGAGCTCGAACAGGCACCACCGCACCGCCTGCTGCAACGCCGGATTGCCGTCCAACTCGACATCGGCATTGCTCCAGTAGATGGCCAGCCACTCGCGCTGCTCCTCGACCAGCACCTCGCGCCCGACCTGGCGGGCGTCCTCCAAGGTGAGCTGGCACATGCCGGCCAGTTCGGCGACGTCGGCGGTGGCCGGGCCGTCGGTGTAGGCCAGCCACTTCACCACCAGGATCGGTTCCCCGGCGGCGGCCCGGACGCGGTAGGTGCGCCGGCCCAGATCGCCGTTCAGCCGCGACTCGACCGAGACCGGGTTGTGGGTGAACAGTTCGTGATCGACGCACACCGCCATGCCCAGCCCGGAGTTCGCGGTGCGGTAGCCGAAGAACATGCGGCCCTGCTCCTCGTAGTGCAGCTGCGACAGCAGCACCCGATTCTCGAACGAGGCCGCCTTGCGGGGGTCGAAACCGACCGGTTTGGCGCCGGCGGTGGGAGCTTCGTCCTGGCGGTTGCGCACTTCGGAGGTGATCACCACCTCGGCGTCGTCGTCCATCACGGTGACGTTGAAGGTGAGCACCGCCAGGTTGCGTCGCGTGAAGGAGACCATCCGAGTGGATTGGACGGCGACCCGCTTGCCGGTCTTGGTCACCCAGATCAGGTCGCGGCGGAGCATGCCGTCGCGGAAGTCGAGGCTGCGATGGAACGACTCCAACTCGGCCGTGCCTAGATGCAGAGTCTCGCCGTCCACGCTGAGCGTGATGGTCTTGGCGTCGGGCACGTTGACGATCGTCTGTCCGGTCTTGGCGAAGGCGAAGGCCTCCTCGGCGTGCCGGATCCGCCAGGTCTCGTGGAAGCCGTTGATGAAGGTGCCGTGGGCGTAGGCGTCCGCGTCGCCCTCTTCGTGGTTCCCTCGCAGCCCCAGGTAGCCGTTGCCGACGGCGAAGATGGTTTCCCGGGCGCCCAGGCCGACGGTGTCGTAGCGGGTCTCGGCCACGCCCCAGGGCCGGATCGGGAACCGGGTGCGGTCGACCGGGTCGTTCTGCGGCGATCTCATGGCAGCAGGTCTTCGAGGTCGGCGACGACCACGTCGGCGCCCGCGGCGATCAGTTCGGCCGGGCCGACGCCACGATCGACGCCGATGACCCGGCCGAAGTGGCCGCTGCGTCCGGCTGCCACGCCGCTGATGGCGTCCTCGAACACGGCGGCAGCCGCGGCCGGGACGCCCAACAACTCGGCCCCGCGCAGGTAGGTGTCGGGCGCCGGTTTGCCGGGCAGCTGCTCGGCCGCGGCACGCTGGCCGTCGACGAGCACGGTGAAGCGGTCGCGCAGGCCGGCCGCGCGCAGGACGGCCTCAGCGTTGGCCGAAGACGACACTACGGCGAGCTTGATCGGGGTGGTGGCCAGGTGATCCAGCAGGCGCACCGAGCCGGGGTAGGGGGCCACCCCCTCGGTGTGCAGCACCTCGGTGAAGGTGAGGTTCTTGCGGTTGCCCAGCCCGCAGACCGTCTCGGCCGCAGGGTCGTCGGACGGCTCGCCCTCGGGCAGCACGATGCCGCGGGAGGCCAGGAAGTCGCGCACCCCGTCGTAGCGGGGCTTGCCGTCGACATAGGTGAAGTAGTCGGCATCGGTGTAGTCCGACTGCCCGTGCCCACGGAGGAACTCATTGAACATCTTCGACCAGGCGCGACGGTGCACCTCGGCGGTGGGTGTCAGGACGCCGTCAAGGTCGAAGAGGGCGGCCTCGATGCCATCCCACACGTTCGGTGATGAGCTCACTAGAGAATGCTAGGGCCCCGGTCGGCGAAGGCGTGGGCAATCGAGCGGTGGCGCTAGGCTTATCGCTGATGACTTCTGCTACCAGTGCCGACTTGCCGACCAGCACCGCCAGCCTCACCGGCTGGGGTCGCACGGCCCCGACTTCCGCTCAGGTGCTGTCCACGCCCGACGTGGACGTGATCGCCCAGGCTGTGGCGGCGGTCGCCGCTGCGACTGCGGACTCGCCGTCCCACCTGCGCCGCGGAATCGTGGCCCGCGGGTTGGGCCGCTCCTATGGCGATGTCGCCCAGAACGCCGGTGGTCTGGTGGTCGACATGACCCCGCTGAACACCATTCATGCGATCGATCCGGTCACCGCGACCGTCGACGTCGATGCCGGCGTGAGCCTGGACACGCTGATGCGTGCGGCGCTGCCGTACGGACTGTGGGTGTCGGTGCTCCCCGGCACCCGGCAGGTGACCGTCGGTGGCGCCATCGCCAACGATGTCCACGGCAAGAACCACCACAGCGCGGGGTCGTTCGGCGACCACGTCGCGTCCATGCAGTTGCTGGTCGCCGACGGGCGGGTGCTGACCCTCACCCCCGAGGGCTCGCCCGATGATCCCGACGCCAGCATCTTCTGGGCCACCGTCGGTGGGGTCGGGCTGACCGGCATCATCCTGCGCGCGGTGCTGAAGATGACTCGCACCGAGACCGCCTACTTCATCGCCGACGGCGTGGTCACCCACACCCTCGATGAGACCGTCGCGGCGCATTCGGACGGCTCGGAAGCCAACTACACCTACTCCAGCGCCTGGTTCGACGCGATCAGCCCCGCCCCCAAGCTGGGCCGGGCGGCGATCTCCCGCGGCTCGCTGGCCACACTCGACGAGCTGTACGAGTACGCGCCGAAGCTGGCCACCGATCCGCTGGCCTTCCACGCCAAGCCGTTCCTCGAACTGCCCGACGTGTTCCCCAACGGCCTGGCCAACAAGTTCACCTTCTCCGCGCTCGGTGCGGTCTGGTACGCCAAGAGCGGCAACTACCGCAACAAGGTGCAGTCGCTGACCGGCTTCTACCACCCGCTCGACATGTTCGACGAGTGGAACCGGGCCTACGGATCGCACGGCTTCCTGCAGTACCAGTTCGTGGTGCCGCCGAGCGCTGTCGATGAGTTCAAGCGCCTCATCCGCGACATTCAGGCCTCGGGCCACTACTCGTTCTTGAACGTGTTCAAGCTTTTCGGCGAGGGCAACGCCGCGCCGCTGAGCTACCCGATGGCCGGCTGGAACGTGTGCGTCGACTTCCCGATCAAGGCCGGGCTGCACGAGTTCCTGGCCAGCCTGGACGCGCGTGTCCTGGAGTTCGGCGGACGGCTGTACACCGCCAAGGATTCCCGTGCCACCGCGGCCACCTTCCACGCCATGTACCCCGAGATCGATTCCTGGCTGGCGACCCGCCGCCGGATCGACCCGGACGGCGTGTTCACCTCCGATTTGGCTCGCCGCCTCGAACTCGTCTGACAAGGAGACATCCCGTGATCGATGCCACTGGCAACCCGCAGACGATTCTGCTGCTCGGCGGGACGTCCGAGATCGGCCTGGCCATCGTGAAGGAGTACCTGGCCAAGCAGCCGCTGCGGGTGATCCTCGGCGTCCAGCCGGGTGATGAGCTGGCCGGTGACACCGAGACGGTGCTGAAGGCTGCCGGGGCCGAGGTGCACAGCATCACCTTCGATGCCACCGCGTTCGACACCCATCCGAGCGTGATCGATGCGGCCTGGCTGATCGCCGACGTCGATGTGGCCATCGTCGCATTCGGCATGCTGGGCGATGCCGAGCAGCTGTGGCAGGACCAGGCCAAGGCCGTCCTTGCCGCCAACATCAACTACACCGGCGCGGTCAGCGTTGGCGTCCTGCTGGGCCAGAAGATGAAGGCCCAGGGCTACGGCCAGATCATCGCGATGAGCTCGGTGGCCGGTGAGAAGGTGCGTCGCTCCAACTTCGTCTACGGCTCCACCAAGGCCGGCCTCGACGGCTTCTACCGGCTGCTGGGGGAGGCGTTGGCGCCGTTCGGGCCGAAGGTTTTGGTGGTTCGTCCCGGTCAGGTGCGCACCCGGATGTCGGCGCATGTGAAGGAAGCGCCGCTGACCGTCGACAAGGAGCAGCTGGCCACCCAAGTGGTCGACGCCGCGCGCAAAGGTCAGAAGCTGATCTGGGTGCCGACCCAGTTCAAGCTGGTGATGTGGGTGCTGAAGCACATCCCGGACCCGATCTTCCGCCTGCTGCCGCTCTGATCCACTCCGCGGCGTGACCATCTCCCGCCTGCAACAATTCGCCCCCGCATCCTGAGATACCCCGCGAGTCGCGCGGGCGTCCGCCCGATCGGGGGCGTTTCGTTGCACCAGTGTGGGTGCCGTTTCTGCCAGGTCGGGATTTGCCTAGATGGCTTTCGGGCCGCTCATGGCAGGATCGAAGCCATGACGACGATCAGCGTTGAACGTCACCCGGCCTGGCTGCGCCTCAAGGATGCGGTCACAGCAGTGCAAGCCGTCCAAACCCAGGACGGCTCGATTCCGGAGCCTGACGACCATGCCGCCGCGACCCAACAGGTTGCGGTCATCACTGCGGCGATCGACGAACTCGCCCCGCAGTTCCCTCACGACGCCGACTATCTGGCCGCTGCCGTGACCGACTTCCGCCGCTGGGCCGACGAGGGCTTCGGGGTGCCCGACTTCCTGGACTCGCTGGTGGCCTTCCAGCCGCAGCGGCACCGGGTCGACGGGCTGCGGCACCTGGTGGTTTTCCCGATGTACACCCAGAACGGCTCCCGCGACCGCCACGTCGAAGCCGTGCTGGTCGAGGTGATCTGGCCGGAGTTCGTCGCCCACCTGGAGGCCGGCGACTACGCCAACAAGCTGTTCGTGTCGCTGCGCCTGCTGGACTTCACCTCCGGCTACGACACCAACTCCGCGGTGCTCTTCCCCGAAACGGTGGCCATGCGCGAGATCCCCACCTTCACCTGGGGGGCGATCTTCCAGGACCGTGAGTCGGCGCGGTTCCGTCGCGTCGTCCGGGCCGCAGCGGACGTGACCAAGCTCGACCTCCCACCCGACGCCGAGGCCATGGTGTCCGACCAGGAGGTGGCCGAGAGGGCCTTCGTCATGTGGGACCTCATTCACGACCGCACCCACATGCGCGGCGACCTGCCGTTCGATCCGTTCATGATCAAGCAGCGGATGCCGTACTTCCTCTATTCGTTGGAGGAACTGCGCTGCGACCTGACGGCCTTCACCGAATGCGTCCGGATCGAGCAGCGGCTGAGCGCACGCAAGACCGCCGGCGAGTTGCTGTCGCCGATAGAGGAGGAGACGCTGCGGCACGCCCGGCTGGTGCAATATGCGGTGATCTTCGACCGGATCTTCCGCTTTGCCATCACCGGCACCCGGGTGCGCAACTATGACGGGCTGGGCGGCCAGTTGCTGTTCGCCTGGCTGCACCAACACCGCGTCCTGCACTGGACCGACACCGCCTTGGCCTTCGACTGGGACGACGTCCCGGCGGCAGTGGTGGCGTTGGGGGAGCAGATCAACGACCTGTACTGGCGTTCGATCGACCGGCCCAAACTCACCCACTGGCTGGCCGCTTACGAGTTGGTGCGCTCGGTGCTGGCGCCCCATCCGGCATCGATCTGGGCTCGCGGCCTTCCCGACGACGTCCTCGCCGGGCCGCCGAAGGGCTACACCGATGCGGTGCTCGACGACGAGTTCCCGCTGTCGATGTTCTACGAGGCGTTGGACAAGAAGCTGCGTGACGTGATCGCCTCCACGTCCGGGATCAGAGGCGACGATGACTGACTCGGTGAGTTCCCGATTGGTGTTGGTGGCCGGTGCCACCAGCGTGAGCGGTGCGGCGGCGACAGGTGCGCTGCTGGCCGCAGGCGCCCGGGTGGTGGCCGTCGGTCATGACCCGGCCAAGCTCGCTCCGCTGGCCGCCCTGGGCGCCGACGTGGAGGCCTGCGACCTGACCGATGAGGCCGCCGTCCATGATCTGGCCGCACGGGTGCACGACCGCGTCGGACGGCTCGACGGCGTCCTGCACCTGGTCGGAGGCTGGCGCGGCGGCGGCGGGCTCGCGGGCCAGAGCGACGCCGACTTCCGGTTCTTGGAGCGATCGCTGAGCGCCCTGCGGCACGTCAGCCGGGCGTTCGACGCCGACCTCAACGAATCGTCGGCGGCGCGCACCGTGATGGTGTCCTCGACGGCGGTGGCCCGTCCGCTCGCCGGCGTCC
>CAZLJN010000093.1:0-8347 GCA_964559815.1 uncultured Propionibacteriaceae bacterium | reverse complement strand
GTGCCCGTCGATGGTGATCCCGCCGGCGGTGGGCGTGTCCAAGCCGCCGAGCAGATTCAACAATGTCGACTTTCCGCAGCCGGACGGCCCCATCACGGCGACGAATTGACCTTCGGGCACGGTGAGGTCGACCGCATCCAGCGCGGTCACCTGGGAGGGCCCGCTGCCGTAGACCTTGGTCAGTCCACGGACGTCGACGATGGCAGTCATGTCGGGGCTCACTTGGTGCGGACGGTCTGGCCGTCACTCAGTCCGGAGGCGCCGGTGGTGACCACCTGCTCGCCCGCCGACAGCCCGTTGACGATCTGCACGATGGTGTCGGTGGAGGCCCCGACGGTGACCGTGCGGGCGTGGACGACGCCGTTGCCGTCCAGGACGAAGACGGTCTTGGTGCTGCCCTTACTGACCACGGCCTCGATCGGGACGGCGATCGCGTCGGGGATCGACTTGGTGGTGATGTCGACCGATCCGCTCATCCCTTGGAAGAGGCGCGAGGTGCCGGCACTCAGACTGATCCGCACCCCGAACGCCACCCCGCCGGTGGCGGTCTGCTGCGGTGCTGATTGCACGGCGGTGACCGTGCCGGTGAACGGATCGTTGAAGGCGTCCAGCGTCACTGAGGCGGTCTGGCCGGCCGCGATCGCAGCGATGTCGGTCTCGTTGACGGCCGCTTCGAACTCCATCCGGGTCGGGTCGACCACGGTGAACACCGGGACGCCCGCGGTGACGCCGGCGCCGGGCTCGACCGAGGCGGGCACCGTGACGGTGCCGTCGAACGGTGCGGTCAACGCGGCCGCGGCGAGATTGCGCTGGGCCTGCTTCAGTGCTTGGGCGGCGGCGTTGATCGAGTCACTGGCCGCCGAGCGGGCGCGGGAGACCTGCGCGGCGCGGGACAGCTTGGAGACGGTGGCCGAGGCGGTCTTGACCGCGGCGTCCGCGGTGGCTTTGGCGCTCTTCAAGGTGCGCAGCGTGGCCACCATGGTCGCCTGGTCGGCCGGAGTGGCGGCGTTGTAGGCGTCCAGATAGTCGGCGTAGTTGCGGGAGGCGGTGTCGGCCTGAGACTTGGCCGCGCTCACCGCCTGGTTGGCCGCCGAGCGTTCGGCCGACGATGGCACGGCGTTGCTCACGGCCTCGGATTGGGCCAGCGCCTGGCTGTAGGCGGCCTTGGCCTGGGCGACGGCCAGCTTCAGCCCGGTGGTGTCGAGGCGGGCCAGCACCTCGCCGGCCTTCACCGCCGCACCGTCGCGCACTCCGACGTCGGTCAGCGTGGCCGAAGTGGGCGGATACACCCCGGAGGTGTGAGCGGGCACGAGCTTGCCGGGGGCGCTGGCGGTGACGTTCACCGTGGTGGCGGCCACGGTGGCCACCCCGACCAGCGGACGATTGTTGGCCGCGGAGTAGGCCACGCCGCCGCCGATGGCGACGACGACCGCCGTGGCGACACCGATGGCGATGACGGTCTTGCGCTTCATGACTGTTTCCCCTCGAGGGTCAGGTAGAGCTCGGAGATCATGGCGACGATCTCGGGAGTGGTCTGGACGGAGAAGGTGCCCGGCGTGACGCCGAGCACCCGTTCTTGGGCCTGGGTGATCGAGCGGCTGCCCGACAGCATGATGTCGGCGAATTCCTCGGCGCTGGTGGCGGTTCCCGCGCGCTCCCAGAGGCGATCGCCGGCGTCGAACCAGAGCAGCAGGACGATGTCGGTGGCGCCGGCGGCGTCGGCGACGTCGAAGGATCCGTCCGCGACGCCGTCACTGATCAGCGGTTGCAGCACCCGGCGGGCGTCGGCGAGCCAGGCCCGGTAGATGCGGTGCCGAATCGCCAGGTTCTCCTCGCGCTGCAGCAGGGCCGCCAGCGGGACGTCGCCCTGGGTGAGCTTGAAGTTCTGGGCGGCGAGCATCATCGCTTGCAGCCTTTCGGACGCGGGCCGTTCTTCGCCGGCGGAGGCGGCTTCGAGCTGGCCGAACAGGCCTTCACCGAATCGCTGGACGAGCGCCTCCAGCACCGCGTCCTTGCTGGCGAAGTAGTGGTAGAAGGTGCCCTTGGCGACGCCGGCGCGTTGCACGACCTGCTCGACTCTCAAGGCGTCGAACCCCTGGGTGCGACACAGGTCGAGGGCGATGTCGAGCAACTCCTCGCGGCGAACGTCCGGGTCTTTGGTGATGCGCACCTTCGGCAGCGGAGCCGCAGCTTCGGCGGTGGTCATGGCTACTCCCGTGGTGGTGCGCACGCGGCACCGCCCACGTCATCCACGGTACACCGACCGACCGTCGGTCAGTCAATGGTGGGGTGTTTCCCCCGGCGCGTCGGGACATAGCAAAGCCCCGCTGCGATGAGCGGGGCTTGCTGGGTGGGGAGCGGAAGTCAGGCTGCCGTCGAGCGCGCGGCGCCAACGGCTGATTCGAGGCCTTCGATGAGGCCGGCGGCGGTACGGCAGCGGAAGGTGAGGACGTCACCGGAGGCCAGCTGCACGCGCATCGCCTTGCTGAACAGGGTCGAGATCGACTCGATCGAGGACACCTGGCTCACGCGCAGGGCCAACGGCACAGCGTTGACCTGGTCCCGCGGCCGGAACTCCAACGCCTCTGAACTGATCACGACCCGTCCGGCCACCCATTGGTTGCCGAACCGCTCATGGAAACGCGCGAGCGTCCATGCGGTGTCGCCAGCCTGGTCGGCCGGTTCCTCCACATGGTCGTCTGCGTGCTCGTCCATCGACCGCACAGCCCCCAGCTGTACGTCCGCTTCGGCGCTGGCCAAGGCCCAGCGTCCGCTCTGCATTGATGCAGGTGTCATATCTTCTGCCCCCCCGAGCGCCTCCACACCAGGAGGCTTACTTCTATGGAACGTCGAACGGGGCCCGGATTCAACCGCGAAATCGTGAGCAATATTGCACATCATTCCTAGTGGCCCGGTAATGCGGAGGAGCCCATAGGTTCGCCGGCCTTGGCGGGGTGTGGTTCGGCGCGGTGGAGGCGTGGCGGAGCCGCTGTCGCTCGGCTGCGGGCACCTCTAGAGTTGGGCGCGCCGATACATCGTCGGCCGCAATGGCTGTGGGAGGGGATTCAATGCGAAAAGTTGCTTTGCTGATTGCCGCGGGGGCGGTAGCAGTTGCCATGTCGGGGTGCTCGATGATTCCGGGAGTGGGCTCGCAAACCGGCGTGCAGGCGTGCGCGGCTGTGTCCAATGAGCTGACCACTGCCATGAAGAGCTTCCAGACGGCGATGTCGGACGCGGCCAGCGATCCCGAGGCGGCGCAGAAGGCTCTGGACAAGCTGGTCACTGACCTTCAGGGAATCCGCGGCAAGGTCACCAACGCTGACGTCGGCACCGCATTGGACAAGGCGATCGCCGCGGTCGAGAAGATGTCGGAACTGATGCAGAAGGGCGGCGACGCCATGGCCAGCGACGAGTTCAGTACCGCTGCCACCGACGCCCAGAACGCGTTCACCGACCTGGCGAAGGCGTGCACCAAGATCTGATTTCGATCATCGCAATGGCCGGTGCCCCACGGGACGCCGGCCATTGTTGTATCTGCGGACGGGTCAGGTGAGGGTGGCGGCGGCCAGCCACACGCTGCCGGCGATCAGCCCGGAGGCGAGCTCGATCAGCATTCCCCAGCCCGTCGCCTGCAGGCCCACTTTGGCCGAGGCCCAGGCCTGCCGGGTGTCGCGCAGCCGGACGTACTCGGCCAGCCACAAGCCGAGGACGAACCCCAGCGGCAGGCCGATCAGCGGCACTACGAAGAAGCCGACGATGCCGAGGATCGCGGCGAAGATCAGGGAGGAGTTGGCGGTGCCGGCCTGCTGGGTGTGCCGGGCCATCACCACTTTGGACGCCACCGCGCCGATGATCAGAACTGCGGTGGAGATGCCGAACGTCCACCACCCCACGGCGGTCTGAGTGAACGCCGCCCACACGCCGATCGCGGCGCCGATGATCAGGCCGCCGGGCAGCAGGGTGCTGGCAATGCCGATCAGGCCCACCACGATGACCAGGCCGACGATCACTTCGAGCGCGATTTCCACAGCTGCTCCTTCCGCGTCCAGTGTGTCAGGGCCCGCAACCGTGCGGGCGGGCGTTGGCGATGTCACACAGGTGTCTCGGCGGTGTCACTGGGTCGAAATGCGGGCCCCGCACACTGAGGCCTCACCAACACTGATCAGGAGGAATGTTGTGAGCGCGCTCACTGTGACCAAGGTGAAGACCGGAAGCCCGTTTGAGACCAAGGCCGGGTACTCCCGGGTGGTGGCGGTGGGTGACTGGATCTTCGTCTCCAACACCGCCGGCATCAACTACGCCACCCGGGTGATGCCCGAGGACGCGGCCGGTCAGGCGCGGCAATGCCTGGCCAACATCTCCGGCGCGCTGGCTGCGGTCGGTTCCAGCCTGGCCGATGTGGTCTCCACCCGGGTGTTCGTGCCGAACTCCGGCGACTGGGATGCCGTCGTCGACGTGTTGGGCGAGCACTTCCGTGGCATCGACCCCACCTCGACTTTCACTGCCGCGCCGCTGGCCGGGGCGTACCTGGTGGAGATCGAGGTGACCGCGTTCAAGGGTGCCGGCGCGCTGCCGACCGAGACGATCACCGTCCAGCTGTGAGCTGACTCTGCAACCAAACGCCCCCGTTCGGCGGGACGGCTCGGCGTGTCGGGCATCTCCCGGCGTTGCTAGGGCGTTTGGTTGCAGTGTGAACGTGCAGCAGGACGCATTCGACTACGACAAGGTGGATCGCGCGCTCGAGCGCGCCTACTCCGACGTCCGTGATCTGAGCGATGGTCAGGTGTCGCAGGTCTATCCGGCGATGGCCGACGCTGATCCGGCCCTGTTCGGGCTGTGCGCGGTCGACCTGGACGGCCAGGTGTGGGAGCGCGGCGACGCCGAGGCGGGCTTCGGCCTGATGAGTACCGCCAAGCCGTTCACGTTCGCGTTGGTGTGTGCCGCGATTGGTGCCGAACGGGCCCGCGACGAGATCGGGGTGAACGCCACCGGCAGTGAGTACAACGACGTGGAGCCGGTGCTGGCCGCTCCCGGCGGACGGACGAATCCGATGGTGAACGCTGGCGCGATCGCGACGTGCAGCCGCATTCCTGGGGCGGACGCCGATGCCCAGTGGGCGCACCTTCTCGACGGGCTGTCGGCCTTCGCCGGGCGGCAGCTGTACGTGGACGAGGCGCTGTACGAGAACGTGATGGCCACCAATGTGCGCAATCGGGAGCTGGCCGACGCCTTGGCCAGCAAGGGGGCGTTGGCCACGAGTGCCGCTGACGCGTTGGAGCTGTATTCGAAGCAGTCGTGCGTGTGGACGACCGCCCACGACCTGGCGGTGATGGGGGCCACGCTGGCCAACGGCGGGGTGAATCCGATCACCGGGGTGCGGGTGGTGTCGGCGCAGGTGGTGCGTCCGGTGATCGCAGTGATGCTGACCGCCGGGTTGTATGAGCTGTCGGGCGAATGGCTCTACGACGTGGCCCTGCCCGGCAAGACCGGCCTGGGGGGCGGCATCGTCACCGTCGCTCCCGGACGCCTGGGCCTGGGCGGCTTCTCACCCCTGCTGGACGAGGCCGCCAACACCGTCCGCGGTGCTCGCGCTCATGCCGAGATCGCTGAGGCGCTGGGGCTGGGGTTGTTCTAAGGGGCTGGTTCGAGGCCGCTGGTAGATAGGTGGGCCTGGCCCCGACAGCCACGCACACGCGAGTGCTCGGGGTCGAGGGCTCGTGCAACGCAAGTCACAGCTGAAGGAACCAGCGGGTCAACGATGCCTAACAGTCGGGGGCTACGCGGCCGAAGGTACCGGTGTCGATCAAGGCGTCGGTCGCATAACCGGTAATGCCGTTGTAGGTCACCCGGTCCCAAAGGGTAGTTGCCTGCTCGCTGGTGACCACATCGCCATCGACTTGGCAGGTGATGGGCACCCGGGTTCCGGCCTGGGGGATGAGGGCGAGTACGGGGCTGGATAGGTAAGGACCACTACGAATGCGGAGGCCCGCCACCCGGGTGGTTCCGTTTGTGGTTGAACTAGCGCTATCTGGCCCCGCTGGGCCGACGGCTGGGATCTGACTGGGCGTGTCGGCCGCTTCGCAGTCTCCGTACGGCACGCCAGAACTGAAGTCGAATTTCAACTCCTTCACCGCGCCAACGAACTCCCAGCGACCGAAGACCCAGTTGCCGACCCACGCAAGTAGTGGGTGCGTGGTGCCGCAGGCAAAGTCCTGGTTACCCGCCGAAGAGTCGATCCAATCGGTGGCGGCCTCGGAGGTCCAATAGGCGTCCTGACAGCCGACCTTCACCCGGTAGGAGCCGCCGCCGGTGAGGTCGAAATCGTATAGGGCGCTCATGACACCAAGGACTCCCGCACCGTAGTCAGTACTCAGCTTCGCCCAGCCTGAGGGCGAACTCTGAGCCTCGATCCACACCCAACTGACCGACCCGTTCGAACATTGAACTCGCCCGGCAATGTGAGTTGGGGAATCAGCAGTCGCCGGGGGTGCGGTGAGATACAGGGCTCCTGCGAGCACGGTTAGAAGGGCTAATAGACGCTGACTGGCCTTGATCATGACGCACCTCCCTAGTCCATAGCGGCAGTGTTCCACGTCGCCTGTTCACGGAAAAGGGCAGGTATCGTACGAAGATCGCGCCAATGCGCGATCAGGCCCGGACGCGGGTGCGTCCTTCGATCACCTGCTGGCACAGCTCGATGGTTTCGGGCATCAGGTCGACGCCCAGCACGCGGGCTTGGCGGGTGACCTGGTTCACCAGGCGCTCGACGTCTGCGACATTTCCGGCCCGATGTTCGGTGCGGATTCGCGCAGCCAGCAACAGTTCGTCCTCGGGGGCGACGATGAGAGCCCGCGCCGCCGCCCAGCGAGCCAGGTCGAGGTCATTGGCCTGCAGCGCGCGGTCGGTGAGCACCACGCCGACGTCACGCAGCGCCGCCGAGATGTCGGTGCGCAACTCCTCGGCCCAGTACCACTGACCCGGTGCGGCATCGGCCAGCGGTGCGCCGCGCACCAACTCCAGAGCGGCGACCAGGGTTGAGTCGGCCAGGTGCAGCACTCCCGGAGCGAGCAGCAGTTGCAGTTGCTGCCAGTCGGACGTGATGCCCGGGTGCAGGCTGATCCGCCCGGAGTAGGCGTCGGGCAGGTACGGCTCGCCGTCCGGATCGTTGCCCAGCCAGTTGCGCAGTCTGCTCAGGTTCGAGCGTCGGGTGCTCTCGGCGATCGCCATGCCGGCGGCCATCTGACCAGCTGTGCTCTGCGGATGCTCGGCGAGCCACGCGCAGAGCTCGATGAGTTGCTGCTTCGAGCGGGTCGGCTCGGGACCGGCCGTGCCCGGCAACTCCGCCGGGCCGATGAGCAGCAGGCGTGGGTGCACGGCCGGCTCCATCAATCTGACGATCTCCACTTCGTCGCCCTCCCGGCTCGGCATCGGAAACACGTTCTGGTCGTTCCACCAGGGCGCCCGCTCCGCGCCAGGATCGGTGAACAACTCGCCCAGCTGCTCGCGGACGTCGGCATCGATCGCGTGCGCAGCGAGGCTGCCCGGACGTCCCGCCAAGCGTCCTTCAGGACGACTCACCGGACCTCCGACCTGCCACTGAGCGGGGGCGTCGGCGGCAGCGCCGGTGATCACCGACACCCCGATCGACGGGCCGTCCAGGAGGGCCTCCACCTCAGCCAAAGATGAGGCCGACAGGTCGTCGAAGAAGCAGAAGATGTAGGCGGCCACCGCGTCTGCGCGTTCGGGATCCACCCGCAGCCTCCCCAGATCGACCCGAGTCAAGGCCGAGCGTCGTCGGGCCACTACCTGGCGCAGCTTGGCCAGGCCCAGCTCGGTGCCGGCCACCTGCACCCGATCATCGCCGGCGAGGGCCAACAGCGCGGCCCCGTCCCCGGTGGCGACGATCCGGGCCTCGGCACTCCACGGCGCGCAGGCCAACTCCACCCCCATGGCCGACAGCGCGTTGGCGCGTTGATCCGGGGTGCCCGACACCCCGAGGACCCGCGGCCGCTCAAGGTCGATCAGCAGCACTTCGCCGTCCTCAGCCGTGCCGAGGCTGACCAGTGCCGGGTAGGGGCACGGAGCGTCCGAGGCCAGCGGGCACCCGACGATGGGCACGCTCCAGGCGCCCTCATCGCCGTCGAAGCCCAGCGGTGGCGAACCCGCCGGGTCCGCCCAGTCGAGCCACAGCCGATCCGCCCCCACCCGGACGCTGGCCAGTGTGGGCAGCGGTAGTGAATGCTCGTGGCAATGCCGCCCGACAAGGCGCAACGCGTTGGTCAGCGCCGTCAGCGCGTCTGGGTCTTCGCCGGCCCGCAGCGCGGTCCGCAGCCGGTCGGCCGCTGCG
>CAZLJN010000092.1:0-8396 GCA_964559815.1 uncultured Propionibacteriaceae bacterium | reverse complement strand
GCCGGCGAGGTCTTGGTCAGATCGGCGTAGCCGTCGGCGCTGCCGCTGACGACGAAGGTGATCTTGGCGTCCACGTCGGCCGGGGTCAGCACGTAGGTGGTGCCGGTGGCGCCGTCGATGACCTTGCCGTCCCGCTTCCACTGGAGCGAGGTGGTGGTCGGGGTCGGCGACCAGGTGCCCACCGCGCCGGTCAGCGTGCTACCCACCACCGGGTCACCGCTGATCGAGGGGACGTCGGCGGCGAAGCTCGCCGCAGCCACCGGATCGGCCGCGGTCGAATGCAGCGTCACCGTGCGGTAGCCATCCTTGGTGGCGGTCACCGAGACCGTGATCACCTTGTTCTGGTCGGCCGGGGTCAAGGTGTAGGTCTGGTCGTTGGCCTGATCGATCGCGACCCCGCCACGCAGCCACTGGATGACCGCCGAATCCGGGGTCGGCGTCCAGGAGACGTCGGACGCGGTCAGGGTCTCACCGACGATCGCGTCGCCGGACACGGTCACCGAGGTGGATCCGCTCAGCTCTGCGGCAGCAACCGTGGCCGTCGCCTGGGAGGTGACGGTCTTGTCGGCGTAGCCGGCGAGTTCACCAGTCACCGTCACGGTGATCGCCTTGCCCCGCTGCGCCGGGGTCACCACGAAGGCGGCCTGGGTCGCGTCAGTGATGTCGGCGCCGTCGGCCTGCCACTGGTAGCTCAGCGTGGTCGGCGTCGGGTTCCAGCCGCCGCTGGTGGCGGTCAGGGTCTGACCCACCACCGGGCTGCCGCTGATCACCGGAGCGTCGGCGGCGAACGCGTTCTGCGCCACCGGATCGCCAGCGACCGAGGTCACCGTCAGGTCGGAGTAGCCGGCCTTGGCCGCGGTCACCGCGACGGTGATCGAAGCGTCCAGGTCGCTGGAAGTGATGACGTAGGCGGCCTTGTCGGCACCCACGATCGGGCTGCCGTCAGCGAACCACTGGTAGCTCACGGCGTCCGGCACGGGGGCGAAGGTCATCGGCTCGACGCTGAGGGTCTTGCCTACCGCCAGATCGCCGCTCACCGTGGCCTGCGCAGGCCCGGTGAAGGTGGCCGGGGCCACGGCATCGGTGGCCAGCGAGGTCTGCGGGGTGTCGGAGTAGCCGGTCAGGCTGCCGATCACCCGCACCGAGATCGCCTTGCCGATGTCGGCGGTGGTCAGGGTGTAGTTGGTGCCGGTGGCGCCGGTGATGTCCGAACCGTTGCGCAGCCACTGCCAGCTCAGGTTCGCCACCGGGCTCCACGCGGCCACGCTCGCCTTCAGGGTGTTGCCGAAGGTGGGCGTACCGGTGATGGTCGGCGCCTGGGAGACGAAGCTGCCGGCAGCGACCGCGGCCGAGTTGGTCGAGGTCAGCGAGGCGGTGGTGTAGCCGGTGGCGCGTACCGTCGCGGTCACCGTGACCACCTTTGCCCGATCAGCTGCGGTGAGCAGGTAGGTCGAACCGGTGGCCCCCGAGATCGGGGCGCCGTCGCGCAGCCACTGGTAGGTCACTGCGTCCGGCGTGGGCGTCCAGGTGCCGGCGTCCGCGGTGACGGTCTGGCCCACGGCCATGGTGCCGGTGATGGTCACTGCCTCCGGAGCGGTGAACGCGCCGGACGGCACCTCGGGGGTGGGATCGGACAGCTTGGTCAGCGTGGTGTAGCCGTCGACGGTGCTGGTCTGGGAGACGGTGATCGCCTTGCCCACGTCAGCGATGGTGACCGTGTAGTACCAGCCGGTGGCGCCCTCGATCGGGTAGCCGGCGCGGTACCACTGCAAGGTCATGTGCGGCGACGGGTTCCAGTACCCGGTGCCCACCATCAGTTCCTTGCCGATGGCCATCTGGCCGTCGCCGGGGACCACGATGATCGGGGCGTCGCCGTACATCGTGCCCAGGGCCACCGCCGTCGCGGCCGACTCGACCGCTGCGGGGGCGTACCCCGGAGCGGACGCGCTCACCCGCACCGACACGGCCTTGCCGGCGTCATCGGTGGTGAGGGTGTAGGCGGCGCTGGTCGCCCAGGTGATGGGCGAGCCGTTACGCAGCCACTGGTAGGAGATCGTGCCGACAGGGCTCCACACCCCAGCTGAGGCAGTCACCTGCTCACCGACGGCGAAGGTGCCGCTGACCGTGATCTGCGACGGGGTCGTGAAGGTGCCATCGGCCACAAGCTCGGTCGTGGCCGACGTCAGGCTCGCCGGAGCGTAGGTGTCCTTGGTGGCGGTAACGGTCACTGTGATCGCCTTGCCGGCCTCCCCCGAGGTCGGGGTGAAGGTGGCCTGATTCGCGTCGATGATGTCGGCGCCGTCAACCTTCCACTGGTAGGCGAAGCTCGGCTCCGGGCTCCAGGTGCCGGGATGCGCAGTCAAGGTGACGCCCACCTTGGGCGTGCCCGAGATCGTCGGAGTGGCCGTGACAAAGGTGTTGTACGCCGCAGCCACGGTCAGGGTTCCGGTGAAGGTGCCCTCGGCGGCGGAGAACGGCACCGCGTAGCTGCCCTCGGCCGCGACGGTCACGGCACCGGCATCGGCGCTGACCCCATCGGGGAGGGTGCCCAAGGTCGGGACGTCTCCGGCGAAGTCGGCCAGGCCCATTGCCGTGGCGACCTGCGGAACCGCCGCCAGGCTCACGTGCTGGTTGGTGGCGTTCACCACGCCATCGCGGGCGACGATGCCGGCCAGCGGCGACACGTCGGCGATGCGGTTGTCGTAGAGCTCGACCCAGCCCAGCAGGGGCAGCGCGCCCAGGATCGTGACATCACTGATCTGGTTACCCGACAGCCGGACGGTGATCAGGATGTTGTGGTTGCTGAGGCCGCTCAGGCTGGTCACCTGGTTGTTGGTGACGTCGACCTCCAGCAACTGGGCCAGGCTCGTCAACGGAGTGAGGTCGCTGATCTTGTTGTTGGCCGCGCGCAGCGTGGCCAGCTTGGTGAAGCTCGACAAGGTGCTGATCGAGGCGATCCGGTTGCCCGAGATCGTCAGGGTCTTCAACCGCGTCTTCGCCAGCGACGTCGACAGCTCCGACAGGCCGGTCAGCTGATTGTTCGACACGTCCAGAGTCGTCAGCCGCGGCAGGGTGCTCAGCGGAGCCAGGCTGGTCAGCGAGTTGCCGGACGCCGTCACGGTGAGCAGGTTCGCCTGGCTGCCCAGGCCGGACAGGCTGGTCAGGCGGTTGCTCGACACGTCCACCATGCGCAGGTCGGCGACCGACGACAGCGGGGACAGATCGCTCACCAGGTTCCCGCTGAGGTAGACCTGCTGCAGCGCGGTGAAACCGGCCAGCGCAGCGATCGAGTCCACCTCGTTGCCGGACAGCTTCAGCGACACGAGGCTGGTCTTCAACCCGGCGAGCGGGGTGATGTCGGAGATCGAGTTGTCGGTGAAGTCCAACATGCCGGCCCCGGTGAGGTACTGGGCGCCATTGATGGAGTAGATCGTCCGATCCGCACAGCTGAGGTCGTGGATGTCGGCCAGGCTGATGTTGCTGAACGTCGACGTACCCGCCGGGAGGTCGAGCTGGTCGGCCAGGCAGGCCGCGAAGCCACCATCGAGGATCGCCACGTCCATGTGCGACTCGATCCGCAGATAGCCGGAGAGGTAGATCGGATCGCCCTCGACGGCCACCGCATTGGTGAAGTCGGTGAAGTACACACCGGCCGCCGCAGTGATCGTGCCGTCGGCGATCGCGACCCCATCAGGAATGGTGGTCAACGGTGCCACGACCCCGTCGATGCCCTTCAGCGGCATCGCGGTGGCCGTGTCGGCCTCCACGGTGATCGTCACCTGCTGAGCGGTCAGATCGACCGTGGCCAGCTTGCTCAGCCCGGCGAGCGGGGTCGCATCACTGATCTTGTTGTTGGCCGCGGTCAGCGAGGTCAGCTCGCTCAGCGAGGACAGCGCCGACAGGCTGGTGACCTGGTTGTTGGCCAGATCCAGGCTGGTCAGCGCGGTCAGCCCGCTCAGCCCCGCGAGACTCGTGAGGGAGTTGTCGGAGACGTCCAGGCTGGTCAGCTTGGCCGGTGGGCTGAGGGCTTCCAGTGAGGTCGTGGTGGTGTGTTCGAGGTTGAGCGAGGTCAACTCGGTGAGCGTCCCCACGGGCGCCAGGCTGGCCGGCGTGCTTCCCATCAGGTTCAGCGAGGTCAGCGCGCTGAGGTTCTCCAGGCCGGTGAGGTCGGTGATGTAGTAGCCGGTGCAGTCCAGGCTGGTCACCGTGGAGAGCTGGGCATTGGTGTAGACGATGGCGTTGATGCCGGTGGCGTTGGCCACACAGGCCCGCAGGGATGCGTCGGGGAAGACCACGCCGTCGGCGACGGTCTTGGCGCCCGAGGCCAGGCTGTCGGCGACGTAGCCGGCCTTGCTCACCGCGATCTGGACGGAGACCGCATGGTCGACGTCGTCCCAGGTAAGCGTGTAGGTCGAACCGGTCGCGCCTTCGATGGCGACGTCGTCACGCAGCCAGGTGTAGCTGACGGCATCCGGCGTCGGCGTCCAAGTGGCCGAGGCGGTCAGAGTCTCACCGAAGGTGTACCAGCCGGTGATGGTGACCTTGGCTGGCGCGGTGAAAGTGGCCTGCGCGACCGGCTCGGTCGCCGCCGAGGTCACCGGGGTGGCGGCGTAGGTGTCCTTGGTGCCGGTCACGGTAACCGTGATCGCCTTGCCGACCGTCTCAGCACCCACGGTGTAGGCGGCCTCGGTGGCGCCATCGATCGGCGAGCCGTCGGCGTTCCACTGGTAGGCGAAGGCCGGCTCCGGGCTCCAGGTGCCGGTGTGGGCGGTCAGGACTTCGTCCACCGTCGGCGTACCGGTGATCGTCGGGGTCGCGGTGGTGAAGGTGTTGTAGGTGGCCTTCACCGTCAGCGTCCCGGAGAACTCGGTCATGTCGGGGTTGTAGTGACCGCTGGCGAAGTCGATAGTGAAGGTGCCCTCATCGCTGGCAGTGACCTTGCCGTCCGCCACGCTCAACCCGACCGGCAGCAGGCCCACACCGAGGGCAACGCCTGCGTAGTCCTTCAGGCCGAGGTCGGTGGCCTGAGTCGGGTACACCGCCAGCACCGGGTGCTGGTTGCGCGCATTGATCACACCCAAGCTGGTGATCCCCGACAACGGGCTCAGATCGGCAATCTGGTTGTCGTAGATGATCAACGAGCTCATCATGCTCAGCCCGGACAGCGCACTGACGTCGGTGATCTGGTTGCCCGACAGGTCAAGAGAAAGCACCAGCGGGTGCCCTTCGATCCCGCTGAGACTCGAAATCTGGTTGTTGGCGAAGCTGGCGATCGACAGCTTCGCCACGTTCCCAGACAGCGGAGCCAGGCTGGTGATCTTGTTGTTCGCGGCGTCCAGCTTCGACAGGGAAGTGAACCCCGCGAAGTTCGGTAGTGACGACAGCCGGTTGCCGGCGACGGCGAGGGTGGTCATCTTGGCCTTCGCCAGCGAGCTGAAGCCCTCGATCACCGACAACGACGTGAGCTGGTTGTCCGACACCTCCAGGACCTTCAGCCGGGTCAGCGCACTGATCGGCGCCAGGCTGGTCAACTCGTTTCCCGAGGCCTTCAGGCTGTACAGCCAGATCTTGCCGGCGACGCCGGTCAGGCTGGTCAGGTGGTTGTCCGACACATCCAGCACCGTCACACCGGTCATGGGCGAGAGGGCAGCGATGCTGTAGAGGTTGTTCTCGTTGAGGTAGAGGTTGACCACCGAGGTCAAGCCCACCAGCGGGGACGCGTCGGAGATGCTGTTGTGGCTGAGGTGCAGATCCATCAGCCCGGTCAATCCCGCCAGCGGCGACAGGTCACTGATCAGGTTGTAGCTCGCATCCAGGTAGCTCAGGTTGGTCAGGTACTGGATGCCGTCGAGCCACATCACGCTCTGATTCGCGCACGACAGGCTGGTGACCGTGGCCAGGTCCAGGTTGCTGAACGTGGTGGTCGAGGGGGCCTTGTCCATCGCTACCGCGATGCACTGAGCCAGGTGGGGGTCAGGAATCGTGATGTCGGCATGAGCGCTCAGGGTCAGCGTCCCGGAGAAGACCTTGGAGCCGGCTTCGGAGGTGAAGGTGACGCTGTGGATGCCCGCCGTGGCGGTGATCTGGCCGGCGTCGAAGGTGACACCGCTCGGCAAGGCGAAGGACGGCGCTGCGCCGGCGAAGTCGAGCACCGCCAGGTCGGTGGCGGTATCGGCCTCCACCGTGACCTCGATGGACTGCGCGCTCGCGTCCAGCGTGGTCAGTTGCGGGTAGGCGGCGAACGCCGATGCATTGGCGATGAAGTTGTGGGAGACGTCGATCGTCATCAGGTTGGAAGTCGGCACCGCGTTGACCGTGGAGATCTTGTTGTAGGACAGGTTCAGGCTGGTGAGCGCAGCATTCGCCCCCAGCGGGGCCGCATTGGCGATCTCGTTGTGGGAGAAGTTCAGGGAGGTTGCCGTACGCAGGGCAGCGGCACCGGTCAGATCGGTGATGCCGCGACTGGAGCAGTCGAGGCTCGGAATGTCGCCCAGGGCCGTGCTACTGAAGACATTGCCGGTGACGCCGAGCTTCTCGTCCAGGCAGGCGGCGAAGGCGGCATCGGGAACGGTCACCGAACCCGCATCGACCATGGTCGTGAGGACGCCGCCGAAGTTCACGCCGTACTGGTTGTCGGCGAAAGTGATCGTGTACGTAGCGGCGATGGT
This sequence comes from uncultured Propionibacteriaceae bacterium, assembly GCA_964559815.1. Taxonomy (GTDB): domain Bacteria; phylum Actinomycetota; class Actinomycetes; order Propionibacteriales; family Propionibacteriaceae; genus Propionicimonas. The sequence goes on along the minus strand of CAZLJN010000092.1, from coordinate 1,728 downwards.
TCCGGTGGCCTTGCCATCAGCGATGGTCAGGGCCGCATCGCTGGGGGTCATGGTCTGCGGCAGCGAGGTTCCACGCACCAGCAGCGGCAGGGGGGTCGCTTCGTTGACCGGGATCGTCCAGCTGGCGGTCTGACCGGTGGCGGTCACGCTGGTGAGCCCGAAAGAGGCCTCCAGAGCCGACAGATCCAGGATGTGGTTGTTCGAGATGTCCAGCGTGGTCAGCGAGTCGATGCCGATCGCGGTCAGCGTGCTGATCTGATTGTCTGCCAGATTCAGGCTCTGGACATTGAAGAGGTAATCGATGCCGGTCAGGTCGCTGATGGCGTTTCCTGAGAAGTCGGCCGTGGTGACGTTCTGCAGCCCTTGCAGCCCGGTCAGGTCATAAATGCCTCGGTCCGCACACGACAGCGAGGTCACGGTCAGCAACTCCGCATCGGTGAAGGTATAACCGTCGCCGCCGTATCCATCGATGCTTTCGGCCAGGCAGGTGGCCAGGCCTTCATCCCACACTTCATGGGTGGTGTCTGCTCTCGCCGGGAGCGCGTCGACGCTGAGATAGCCGATGCTGAGGGCGAGGGCGAGGACGGCGGTGAGCGCCGCGCGTCCGAATGACCTGATGGTGTGCGAGTACATCGTCGTAGCTGGACCTTCATCTGCGGGGGGTGGGCTGTCAGCGGGCGTGCGGCCCGCCGCTTGTGATACTAACGACGGGCTAGGAGGCATTAACAGCCAGCCTGAGGAAATACTCTCAGCGATTATTTCGTTGTCACCCGGGAGCGTGACCGGATTTGACGAATTTGTCACCCGAAAGAATGACACGGCATAACCAGCATCAACAGATAGGGCCGCTCGACCGAACTCGGTTAACGACCCCACCGCCACCATCGCGGCAGCGTAGGCTGAGCCCCACCCAACGAAGGGACCTGGCATGCGCAACGCCCCCGACGGCACCACAATCACGGTTCGACGCCCGTTCGACAACCAGTTCCACGCTGAGGTGCCCCGCACCACCGCCGACCAGTCACGAGCTGCGATCTCTCGCGCGCGACGAATCCAGCCCCGCTGGGCAGCGCTACCCGTCACCCGTCGAGCCGACATCATCGCCCGGGCGGCCAGCCTGATCCTGCGCGAGTGCGACCGCATCCTCGACGTCATTCAGGATGAATCAGGAAAAGCCCGAATCAGCGCTTTCGAGGAAGTGATGGATTCTGCGCGCGGATTGCGTGTTTTCGCTAACAATGCTCCCGGCGTGCTGCGGGCGCGGCGACGTCCGGGAGCCATTCCGGTGCTGACCAAGACCGTCGAGCACCACCGTCCGGTGGGGGTGGTGAGCATCATCACACCCTGGAACTATCCGTTCACTCTGCCGGCGACCGATGCCGCCCAAGCGCTCCTGGCCGGCAACGCCGTCGTCCTCAAGCCGGACTCTCAAACCCCCTCGGCTGCCCTGCTGCTCGCCGAGATCTTCGCCGAAGCCGGCCTGCCCGCCGATCTGTTCACGGTGTTGCCGGGGGCCGGCCGCGAGCTCGGGCCGGTGCTGGTGGCCGAAACCGACTTCGTGATGTTCACCGGCTCCACCGCTACCGGACGGACGCTGGCCGCCGCCTGCGCACAGCGCCTGATCGGGTTCTCCGGCGAACTCGGCGGCAAGAACCCACTGATCGTGCTTCCCGACGCCGACCTGGACGCCGCCGCCATCGGCACCGCCCGGGCCGCTTTCGCCAACAC
>CAZLJN010000091.1:1815-8558 GCA_964559815.1 uncultured Propionibacteriaceae bacterium | reverse complement strand
GGCCACCATCGCCGCTGGATGGTGCACGGCACGTCCCACCACCTCGGCCTGGACGTCCACGACTGCGCCCGTGCCCGCACCGAGAACTACCGCGACGGCGTCCTGGCGCCGGGCATGGTGATCACCGTCGAGCCCGGCATCTACTTCAAGGCCACCGACCTGCTGGTGCCCGAGGAACTGCGCGGCATCGGCGTGCGCATCGAGGACGACATCGTCATCACCGCGGACGGCTGCGAAGTGCTCTCCCACCATCTCCCCAAGGACCCCGACGCCGTCGAGGCCTGGATGGCAAGAATCTGGGCGCGCTAGCGCGGCGCGACCACCAACAGATCGCCGACCGAGCAATCCAGCGCGTCGCAGATCGCGGTCAGCGTGCCGAAGCGGATTGCTCGCGCGCGGTCGTTCTTCAGCACCGACAGGTTCACCAGGCTGATCCCAACCAACTCCGAGAGCCGGGTCAGGGTCATGCCCCGCTCGGCGAGGAGTTCATCGAGGCGGCAGTGGATCCGTCCGTCGTCTTCGGTGGGCATCAGACCAGGCCGTCCGCGTCACGGCGCAGTCGCTCGCCGTGACGGAACACGGCCGCCAGCAGGGCGAACGCGAGAGCGGCGCCCAGCGGCTCCCAGGGAAGAGTAAGAGAAAAGCCGCCTGGCGTCGGCCACCCCAGGTCGGTGGGCCCATTCTCCGCGCCCATCGAATGCGGCACCGTCGCACCGCCATAGAGAAACACGTCCGCAGACGCCGAGGCTGCACCCATTTGGCCGAGCACCGCCGCCAACGTCCAACCGACGAGGACGATCCAACCCAGGGCGGTCAGCGCCTTCGCTCCCACCGTGAACGGGTCGAACCGAGCAAGCGCCCGGGAGAGCCTCAGCACCACCACACAGACCGCGATGATGGTCGCCGCTCCCAGCAGCCAACTCGCCGAAAGCTCCCAACGGGTGGCCCAGCTGAAACCGTCTGCCGACACATCAACGTACGTGGACTCCGCGGCAATCAGAGTGGCCACCGGGGGCGGATCGAACGTCACCCCTGCCGGCACCTTCACCGGCATCGGCTCTACGGGCACGGTCACGCTGAACTGACCACCGCTGAGGAATGAGGCGATCTTCGCCGCTGCGGCCAGTGCCGCGACGACCGCCGTCAGGTAAGCCACCCAGATCACGATCTTCGGCAGTGCGGCGCCACCTCGCATCGCCGCGATCAGCACCAGCACCGGCACCATCAGCACCAGCAGCGCGATCGCGATCACAGCCATCCCGCCAAGTCCCATCACCATGAGCAACCCCCTTTATCGACTGTCGATAATATTAACGATAATCGATAACCCGTCAAGCCGTCCCGTCCGCGGCGAGGAAACCAGCCGCCGGAACCTATGTCCCCAGCGGCACCGACAGCCCTAGAGTTCAGCCTGGACCGCAGTCGGAAGAGCGGTCCACTACTCGAAGCCGAAGGAAGTGCCATGTCCGATCCGAAGCAGTCAAAGGTGGTGCTCGACGAAAGCCAGATGCCAACGCACTGGTACAACATCGTCGCCGACCTGCCGACTCCTCCGCCCCCGCATCTGCATCCGGGTACCCAGCAGCCGCTGGTGCCCTCAGACCTCGAGGCGCTGTTCCCGCCCGGTCTGATCGAGCAGGAAGCCAGCAGCGAACGCTGGATCGAGATCCCGCAAGAAGTCCACGACATCTACCGGCTGTGGCGTCCGTCCCCGTTCTACCGGGCGCGCCGCTTGGAGCAGGCACTGGGCACGACGGCTCGGATCTACTACAAGTACGAAGGCGCCTCCCCGGTGGGCAGCCACAAGACCAACTCGGCCGTGCCGCAGGCGTACTTCAACAAGATCGCCGGACGGATGCGCCTGACCACCGAGACCGGTGCCGGTCAGTGGGGTTCGGCCCTGGCCTTCGCCACTCAGATCTTCGGCCAGACCTGTGACATCTGGCAGGTGCGCTCCTCCTATGAGGGCAAGCCCTACCGTCACTACCTGATGGAGACCTTCGGCGCGTCCGTGGTCGCCAGCCCGTCCGATCTCACCGAGGCCGGACGTGCCCTGCGCGAGCAGTTCCCCGACACCACCGGCAGCCTGGGCATGGCGATCTCCGAAGCGGTCGAGGCCGCGGCGAAGGACCCCAATGCGTCCTACTCGCTGGGCTCGGTGCTCAACCACGTGGCACTGCACCAGACGGTGATCGGCCAGGAGGCGCTGAAGCAGCTGGAGCTGTTCGAAGAGCCGAAGGCCGACTACCTGTTCGCCTGCGCCGGCGGCGGCTCCAACCTGGCCGGCATCGCGTTCCCGTTCATTCGGGAGAATCTCGAAGGCCGCCAGGCGACCAAGATCGTGGCCTGCGAGCCGAAGGCCGCACCGTCGCTGACCGAAGGTGAATACAAGTACGACTTCGGCGACACCGCGCACCTGACGCCGCTGCTGAAGATGTACTCCCTCGGCCCCGACTTCGTGCCGGCCGCCGTCCACGCCGGTGGTCTGCGCTACCACGGCATGTCGCCGCTGGTCAGCCACTGCTACCACGAGGGTCTGATCGACGCGATCTCGGTCAAGCAGCGTGAGGCGTTCGAGGCGGGCGTGATCTTCTCCCGCGCCGAAGGCATCGTGCCGGCGTCGGAATCGAACCACGCCATCGCCGGTGCGATCCGGCAGGCCAAGGCCGCCACCGAAGCCGGTGAGTCGCCGGTGATCGTGATCGGCGTGTCCGGCTCGGGTCAGCTCGACCTGCCGGCCTACGCCGAGTACCTGTCGGGCAACATGGCCGACAGCTGATCAACACCACGAAGGCCGGTCGGACGCTCGTCCGGCCGGCCTTTCGTGTCTCTGTTGTGCGGGTGGGGCAGGTCAGGCCTGCGGCGGCCGGGACGGGTCAGTGTCTGCCCGCGGCACTTCGGGGGCCGGCGGCGGATACTGCGGGGCCGCGTAGGCCTCTGGGACGGGCGGTGCCGCCGCCGGGGTGAACATCGCCATCGCCGCGCCGGGCATCGTCCGGATCAGTTCGCGGGCCTGGATGGCCACCTTGTGCTCGGCCAGCAGCTCGTACTTGGTGGCCACGGTCTGACTCACCGAGGTGAAGTCGCGCTTGCCTTGGGACATCCAGTAGGTCAGCGCCGCGAACACCACCCCGACGATCATGCCGATGGCCAAGGCGTAGAGGAACAGCGCCCAGATGTTGTCCACCGGCATGAACGCCCAGAAGATCAGCGACATGATCAGGCCGGTGGTGATGCCGTTCTGCACCCCGCCCAGCAGCACTGTGCCCCAGGTGCGGCGCCCCAGCACCCGCTCGACGATGCGCAGCTCGGTACCGACGATGGCCAGGTTCTGCACCGGGAACTTCGAATCGGCCAGGAAGTCGACCACCTTCTGCGCCTCGGCGTAGGTCTGGTAGATCCCCACCGACTGCGGATACTCCAGCTCGAACAAGTTGCCCGTCCGAGGCGAACTGAGTTGGCTCATTGCGCTACCTCCATGCCGGCGGCCCGTCCCCGGGCCAGAATCGCCGCGGCCAGTTTGACCCCGGCCTCGTCCACCATCTCGTCATCGACGACGATCGCTCCCACCGCACCGTTGGCCGCATCCGTGGCCGCGGCGTAGGCGGCCATGATCCGCTGGGCGCGCTCAAAATCCTCAGCGCGGGGAGAGAAGATCTCATTCCCGGCCTCGATCTGGGCCGGGTGCAGCACCCACTTGCCGTCGTAGCCCAGCGCCGCGCTGGCCGCAGCCGAGCGCCGGAAGCCGTCGACATCCCTGATTGCAACGAACGGGCCGTCGATGGCCTGCAAGCCGTTGGCCCGCGCCGCCACCAGAATCGACATCAGCACGTGATGGAACGCGTCGGCCGGGTAGCCCTCGGGCTGGGCACCCACGTTCAGCCCGCCCATACCGAGGCTGGCCATGAAGTCGCCGGGCCCGAACACCAGGGACGCCAGCCGCGGGCTGGCCTGGGCGATCTCGGCCACATGCAGCAGGCCGACCGCATCCTCGATCTGCACCTCGATGCCGATCCGGCCGATCGTCAACCCGGCCGCATGCTCGACCTGGGTCAGCAGCAGATCCAGGGCCTTCACCTCAGCGGCCGAGGTGGTCTTCGGCAGCACCAGAGCGTCGATCTTGGCGCCCGCGCCGCTGACCACCTCGATCACGTCGGCGTAGGTCCACGGGCTCTCCCAGCCGTTCACCCGAACGGTGACCAGCGGGGCGGCGAAACCGGCGCCGAAGTTGAGCGCCTCCACAATGCGTTGGCGGGATTCGGCCTTCACCGCCGGAGCGACGGCGTCCTCCAGGTCGAGGAAGAGACCATCCACACCCAAGGTGCGGGCCTTCTCGATGAAGCGGTCGGACGACCCGGGCACGGCCAAAATGGTGCGGCGCGGCACTGCGCGTTGAAACTGGCTCACACCATCAGCCTATTGCAGCGACTTCGCGCGGGCTGAGTGAGCCTTGTGCGAGCCCTGTGGTTTCGACCCCCCGACAGGCTCAGGGCGGGCCAAGCCCAACCCCGCACCGATCAGGAGACCGGAGTCAACCCCAGCGACTTGCCGACCAGCCGCGGCTTGCGGGCGCTCAACTGCTCGGCCAAGGCGATGATCGCCGCGGCAGCCGGACGCTCGGGCTCGAGGGCCACCAGCGGCACACCCTCATCACCACTGGCCGACACCTTCGGCTCGATCGGCACCTGCGCGAGTAGCGGCACCTCGTAGCCCAGTCGGGTGGTCAACGTAGTGGCCACCTCTGCGCCGCCGCCGGAGCCGAACACGTCCACCCGGAAGGTCTCCCCCGACACCGGTGCGGTGACCTCCAGATAGGCCATGTTCTCGATCACGCCGAGCACCTTCTGGTTCAGCATGGACGCCATCGTGCCGGCCCGCTCGGCCACCTCCGCGGCCGCGGCCTGCGGGGTGGTGACCACGATCACCTCGGCGTTGGGCAGCTTCTGGCCCAGCGACAGGGCCACATCACCGGTGCCCGGGGGCAGGTCGACCAGCAGGAAGTCCAGATCGCCCCAGTAGACGTCGGCGAGGAACTGCTGCAGCGCCCGGTCGAGGATCGGCCCGCGCCAGGCGATCACCTGATCGCGGCTCTCCTTGAGCATGCCGATGCTGATCACCTTCAGCCCCATCGACGGCACCGGCATGATCATGCCTTCGACCATCGTCGGGTTGGCGTCCATCAGCCCCAGCATCTGCGGGATCGAGTGGCCGTAGATGTCGGCGTCCAGGACGCCCACGCTGCGGCCCAGGCCGGCCAGCGCCATCGCCAGGTTCACCGTGGTCGACGACTTGCCCACCCCGCCCTTGCCGGAGGAGATCAGCAGCACCTGGGTGCGCGATTCGGCCTTGGCGAAGGGGATGTCACGTTCTTCCTGGCCCCCGCGCAGCTTGCGCTTCAGCGCGGCCCGCTGCTCGTCGCTCATCGTCGACATGGTCAGGTCCAGGGAGGTGATGCCCGGCAGTGCGGTCACCTTGGCCCGGACGTCGGCCTCGATGGTGTTGGCCATCGGGCAGCCGGTGATGGTGAGCAGGACGGTGACGGCGGCAGCGCCGGCGTCGTCGACGGTCACCGATTCGACCATGTCCAGATCGGTGATCGGACGGTGGATCTCGGGATCGATGACAGTCGCCAGGGCAGCGTTGATCTCAGCAAGCAGGTCGGTGGACATGGGCCCAACTGTAAGCCTGCCGCGACCCCCTCACCCAACCGAGCCGCAGTTTTGGCAAACCGCGATCTCGGCCTGGTTTCAGGACTTGGCGGCCTTGTCGCCCTCGGCGTCCTCGACCTGCAACTCGGCGAGCAACTCCCGCAGTTCGGAACGGATGAAGTCACGGGTGGCGACATCGTTCATCCGCATGCGTAGGGAGGCGATCTCGCGGGCCAGGAAGTCCATGTCAGCGCGGGACTGGGCGGCAACCTGGCGGTCCGTCTCCAAACTCACCCGGTCGCGGGCCTCTTGGCGGTTCTGCGCCAGCAGGATCAGCGGCGCCGCGTACGACGCCTGCAGCGACAACGCCAAGGTGAGGAACATGAACGGCCACGGATCCGGCGAGGTCCCTGGGGGCATGCTCAGGTTGAACACCAACCAGCCGATGATCAGCAGCGACATCCAGAACAGGAAGCCGGCGGTGCCCATCAGGCGTGCGAAGGATTCGGCAAAAGTGCCGAAGATGTCCTGGTCGAGATGCATCCGCGGCACCCAGGTACTGCGGCGCCCTGGGGTATCGAGACGCTCTTGCCTAGCCATCGGTCACCTCCGTCTCCAGCCGATCCAGCTGCACCCCCCGCCAGTCGTTGGGCAGGATGTGGTCGAGCACGTCGTCAACGGTGACCGCGCCCAACAGCCGACGATCATTGCCCACGACCGGCGCGCACACCAAGTCGTAGGTGGCGAAGTAACGGCTGACCTGGGCGATGTTGCTGCTCGCCGTGAGCGGGGTGATGTCGGGATCGATCAACCCCGCCACCAGCGCGGACGGAGGTTCGCGCAGCAATCGCTGAATGTGCACCGCGCCGAGGTACCGTCCTGTGGGTGTGTCCAGCGGCGCCCGGCACACGAACGCCAGCGCGGCCATCGCCGGAGTGACCTCCTCCTGACGGACCTGGGCCAGAGCATCGGCCACGGTGGCATCGACTCCGAGCACCACCGGCTCGGGGTTCATCAGACCACCGGCGGTCGCAGCGTCGTAGCTCAGCAGGGTGCGGACGTCGCGGGCCTCATCGGGTTCCATCCGCTGCAGGA
>CAZLJN010000091.1:0-1805 GCA_964559815.1 uncultured Propionibacteriaceae bacterium | reverse complement strand
GCCCGGCTCCAACTCGGCGATCAAGTCGGCGGCGTCGTCAGGGTCCATTTCCTCCAGCACGTCGGCAGCCCGTTCAGTGTCCAGCGAGGCGATCACGTCCACCTGCTCATCCTCGGGCAACTCCTCCAGCGCTTCGGCCAGGCGTTCGTCGTCCATGGCAGCGACCACGTCAGCGCGCAGAGTGGGGTCCATGTCGTGCAGCTCGCGGGCCACATCGGCGGCCTTGAGTTCACTCAGCCGCATCACCTGCTGCTCGGCATCGCGGGGTGCGGGCACGTCGATGAAGTCCGGCACCTCCGACCAGTCGACGATGGTCACATGCGGACGCTGGAACGGCCGACGAGCCACTTCCTTCAGGGCGACCTCGGACAGCTGCCAATCACGACTGCGGGCACGCTCGATGGCCACATCGAAGATCGTCTCGGGCCCGGCGCTCTCGGCGCGGGTCACCGTCCGGTCGAACAGCTGGGCGGCCACCAGCATCTCCCGCTCGCGGGCCTCGAAGCGGCGGGTGTTGACCAGTCCGGAGATGATCACCTGGTTGGGGTCGATGGAGTGCACTCGCTCCATCGGGATGAAGATGCGGCGGTGCGCGAGCAACTCGACCACCAGGCCTTTGACCTTGGGTGATCGCCGACCGGAACGGTTCTGAATGACGACGTCTTTCACTTTGCCCACCGCCTCGCCGTTGGCAGCGAGCATGGGCAACCCCCGAATCCGGGACACAAAGATCGATGACGTCGCGCTCACGGCAGGAGGCTACCGCGTCAGCGTGAACGAAATCCCCTTCTAGGCGCCCCAGGCAGCCAAACCCTCACCGACCACCACAGGTGGCCTGCCTGCATCGGACGGCGCCGACAGGCCGGGCTTTAGGTGGCTTCGGTGTCGAACACCACCGGCGCAGGTGCGACCACCACCGGCTCCTCGACCGTCCGCGCCTCGGCGACGACGTCGGAGACCGTGCTGGTGACCGCAGAAACTTCGGCCTTCACCGGATCGAGCAGGGTGGAGGCCAGCAACGCCTTCGGGTGCAGATCCGAGATGTTCAGATCAGCCAGGTCGGTGCCAAGTTCGGCACGCAGCTTGCCTTGGGCATCGTTGGCGATATTGCGGAAGTAGTTGAGCAACCGGGCGGCCTTGCGGGCCAACTCCGGCAGCTTCTCCGGTCCGAAGATGATGACAGCAAACGCCGCGAGCATCAGGAACTCGGGGGCGTTGATGTCGAACATGATCGGGCCTTGCTCCGTTTACAGGCCTGCGGCGTCCAGCAGCGCGACGAAGGTGGCCGCCTGCGCCGGAGAGGCACTCAGCAGCGGCTTGCGCATCGGACCGGGGTGGAAGCCCCGTGCGGCCAGGCCCGCCTTGACCAGCATCGCACCCTGGGTGGCGAACACCCCGGTGAAGACATCGAGCAAGGCGGCGTTCTTCGCCGCCGCCCCGGCCACGTCCCCGGCCACGAAGGCCTCGATCATGGCCTTGGTGCCACGTCCGGTGAAATGGGTGGACGTGCCGACCACGCCGACACCACCCACCGCCATCAGCGGCAGGGTCATGCCGTCGTCACCGGCGTAGTAGGCCAGGTTGGTGGCCTTCATCACCTGCGCCGAGGCGACGGTGAGGCCCTTGGCGTCCTTGACCGCGACGATGTGCGGGTGGGCACCGATGGTGATCATGGTGGCGGTCTCCACCGGCACTCCTGAGCGATGCGGAATGTCGTAGATCATCATCGGCACCGGTGTGGCATCGGCCACCGTGACGAAGTGATCGGCCAGCGCGTCCTGCGGCGGACGGCTGTAGTACGGCGT
>CAZLJN010000090.1:0-8567 GCA_964559815.1 uncultured Propionibacteriaceae bacterium | reverse complement strand
CAGTTGTCCTTGGCAGCCACTCTGGAGACCTGGAGTGGCGATTCCGGCGAGCGCCAGCGCTTGTCAGCCATCATCAATGCACTGGCCGAGGCCGGGGTTCGGCTGTCGAAGGCAATCGCCATGGCCGCCCTGGAGCCGCCGACCGTCACCGTGTCGCCGTCCGAGGGCGACGGCACCAACGCCAGCGGCGACGAGCAGAAGCCCATGGACCTGTACGCCGACAAGGTGGTGCTGGACGCGCTGACCGGGCTGGACGTGGCCGCGTTCTGCTCCGAAGAGGCCGATGAGCCCGTCACCCTGCGCGCCGGCGGCAGCTACGTGGTGGCCGTCGACCCGGTAGACGGCTCGTCCAACCTGGACGTGAACGCACCTGTCGGCACGATCTTCGCGATCCTGCCCGCCGTCGATGGCGAAGACCAGATGCCGGCGATCCTGCAGGCCGGCAACCGCCAGCTGGCCTCCGGCATGATCGTCTACGGGCCCAGCACCGTGCTGATGCTGACCGTCGGCGAGGGCACCGACTTGTACGTCCTGGACCTCAACACCCGCTACTTCCGGATCGCCCGCCGCGGCATCCAACTGCCCACCGAGGCCAACGAGTACGCGATCAACGCCTCCAACGCCCGCCACTGGGGGCCGGGGATCGCGGAGTACATCGGCGACCTGGTTCGCGGCAAGGCAGGCCCGCGCGAGCAGGCGTTCAACATGCGCTGGCTGGCGTCGCTGGTGGCCGAGGCCTACCGCATCCTCACCCGCGGCGGGGTGTTCCTGTACCCGGCCGACGCTCGCAAGGGCTACGAGAGCGGACGAATCCGGCTGGTCTACGAAGCCAACCCGATCGCGTTCCTGGTCACCCAGGCCGGCGGAAAGGCCACCGACGGAGTCGACAACATCCTCGACCTCACCCCGACCCAGCTACACCAGCGGGTGCCGCTGGTGTTCGGATCGGCCACCAAGGTCGACCGGGTACGCCGCTACCTGACCGATCCCGACCTGCAACGCACCAGCTCGCCCCTGTTCTCCAGCCGCGGCCTGTTCCGCGACTAGCCCGAACCCACCACGTCCCAGAAGGAGGCCACCATGTCGGTGAAGCATCCGATCATCGTCGTCACCGGATCCTCCGGTGCCGGCACCAGCACGGTGAAGAACACCTTCGACCAGATCTTCCGCCGTGAAGGCGTGCGCGCCGCGCACATCGAAGGCGACGCCTTCCACGCCTATGACCGCGCCGGCATGGGTGAGCAGATCGCCAAGGCCGCCGCGGCCGGCAACGACCACTTCAGCCACTTCAGCGCTGAGGCGAACCTGCTGGACGAGCTGGGCGCGGTCTTCGCCGAGTTCGGCGAGCATGGCACCGGTCACACCCGGCACTACGTCCACGACGAGAACGAGGCGCAGATCTACGGCAGCGCGCCGGGCACCTTCACCGACTGGCACGCGCTGGAGCCCAATGCCGACGTGCTGTTCTACGAGGGCCTGCACGGCGCCGCCGCCACCGACACTGTCGACCTGTCGACTTTCGGCGACCTGAAGATCGGCGTCGTCCCGGTGATCAACCTGGAGTGGATCCAGAAGCTGCACCGCGATCGCGCCGAACGCGGCCACGCCCCCGAGGCGATCTCGGCGGCCATCCTGCGCCGGATGCCCGACTACCTGAAGACGATCACCCCGCAGTTCTCGCGCACCGACATCAACTTCCAGCGGGTGCCGCTGGTAGACACCTCCAACCCGTTCATCGCCCGGACGATCCCCACCCCCGACGAGTCGATGGTGGTCATCCGGTTCCGCGATCCGGCCGGGATCGACTTCCCATACCTGGTCTCGATGATCAACGGCAGCTTCATGTCGCGCGCGAACTCCATCGTGGTGCCCGGCAACAAACTCGACCTGGCCATGCAGCTGATCCTGACCCCGCTGATCAAGCGCCTGGTCGAGAACAAGCGGAGGGCCGGCTGATGGCCGCCTCTGGAACCCAAGATCTTGGTGGTGCGGTCGCGCTCACTCACGGCTGTGGGCCGGCCGCCACCAAGCTGCTCGGTCAGGGTCGGACGACGGCGGCCGTCCGCTCCCTGACCGGGCAACACCCCGGCTCGCCTCGAGCCCCACACGCTGTGGTCCGATCCTGGGAGACCTCTGCCGGGACTGCTCCTGATCCGACCCACAGGCAGGCCGGCCAGCACCATTCCTGGGCGCTGGCCGGCCTCACCCTCAGCCTCACCTGACCACGACCATCCACCACCCGACCCCATCAACGACGAGGAGCCGACCATGGCCCGCATCACGCTACGACAGCTGCTGGATCACGCCGGCGAACACGGCTACGGCCTGCCCGCCTTCAACGTGAACAACGCCGAACAGGTGCTCGCCATCATGCGTGCCGCCGAGGCCACCGATTCTCCAGCGATCCTGCAGGTCAGCCGCGGCGCCCGCAGCTACGCCGGCGACCCGATGGTGCGCAAGATGATCGAGGCCGCCGAGGAGATGTTCCCGACCGTCCCGATCTGCGTCCACCAGGACCACGGCAACGGCACCGGCGTGTGCTTCTCGGCGATCGACCAGGGTTACACCTCGGTGATGATGGACGGCTCGCTGCTGGAGGACGCCAAGACCCCCACCACCTATGAGCAGAACGTCGAGGTGACCACCGCGGTGCGCGAGTACGCCCACGCCCGCGGCGTCTCGGTCGAAGGCGAGTTGGGCGTCCTGGGACGCCTCGACACCGGCACCGGCGAGCAGGAAGACGGCCACGGCGCCACCGGAACCCTGGACCGCAGCCAACTGCTGACCGATCCCGACCAGGCCGTCGACTTCGTCCAGCGCACGCAGGTGGACGCCCTGGCCATCGCCATGGGCACCTCGCACGGGGCGTACAAGTTCAGCCGCAAGCCCGATTCCGAGGTGCTGTCGATGGAGACGGTGAAGGCGATCCACGCCAAGCTGCCCGACCTGCACCTGGTGATGCACGGCTCCAGCTCGGTGCCCCAAGACCTCCAGGACGAGTTCAACGCCTGGGGTGGCGAGCTGCCGCAGACCTGGGGCGTCCCGGTGGAGGAGATCTTGGAGGGCATCCGCTATGGCGTCCGCAAGGTCAACATCGACACCGACCTGCGCCTGGCCATGACCGGCGCCTTCCGCAAGATCGCGGTGCGCGACCGGGCCGAGTTCGACCCACGCAAGTTCCTGATTCCTGCGATGGAGGCGGTCACCACGTTGTGCCGCCTGCGCTACGAGCAGTTCGGCTCGGCCGGCCACGCGTCCAAGATCACCCCGATCCCCACCGCCGAAATGGCTGCACGCTACGCCAACGGCAGCCTCAACCAGCGCGTCGTCGCCTGACCGACCGAACCCACCAAGGAGCCCGCCATGGACCAGTCCAGCCGCTACGCCGATCTCGGCCTGCGTGAAGCCGACCTGATGGCCGCCGGCGCACACATCCTGTGCGCCTACAAGATGAAGCCCAAGGGCAGCCAGAACTACCTGTCGGCCGCCGCCCATTTCGCCGCGGAATCGTCCACCGGCACCAATGTCGAGGTCTCGACGACCGACGACTTCACTCGCGGCGTGGACGCGCTGGTCTACTTCGTCGACGAGGCCAGCGAGGAGATGCGGATCGCGTACCCGCTGGAGCTGTTCGACCGCAACATGACCGACGGCCGAATGATGATGGTCTCGTTCCTGACGCTGACCATCGGCAACAACCAGGGCATGGGCGACATCGAGTACGCCAAGATGATCGACTTCTGGGTGCCGCCGGAGGTGATTCGGCAGTTCGACGGGCCGAGCATGAACATCGCCGAGTTGTGGCGCATCCTCGGACGTCCCACCACCGACGGCGGCTACATCTCCGGCACGATCATCAAGCCGAAGCTGGGGCTGCGCCCCGAGCCGTTCGCGAAGGCCGCCTACGAGTTCTGGCTGGGCGGTGACTTCATCAAGAACGACGAGCCGCAGGGCAACCAGGTCTTCGCGCCGGTCAAGGAGACCATTCCGCTGGTCTACGACGCGATGAAGCGGGCGATGGATGAGACCGGCGAGGCGAAGCTGTTCAGCATGAACATCACCGCCGACGACCACCACGAGATGCTCGCCCGTGCCGATTTCGCGCTCCAGACCTTCGGGCCGGACGCCAACAAGCTGGCCTTCCTGGTGGACGGCTACGTCGGCGGCCCGGGCATGATCACCACCGCGCGGCGCAACTACCCCAACCAGTTCCTGCACTACCACCGGGCCGGGCATGGCGCGATCACCTCGCCGAGCTCGAAGCGCGGCTACACCGCCTTCGTCCTGGCCAAGATGGCCCGCCTGCAGGGCGCGTCCGGCATCCACGTGGGCACGATGGGCCACGGCAAGATGGAGGGCGAGGCCGACGACCGCGTGATCGCCTACATGATCGAGCGCGACGAGGCGCAGGGGCCGGTCTACTTCCAGAAGTGGGACGGCATCAAGGCCACCACGCCGATCGTCTCCGGGGGAATGAACGCGCTGCGGCTGCCGGGCTTCTTCTCCAATCTCGGCCACGGCAACGTGATCAACACCGCCGGCGGCGGCTCTTACGGCCACATCGACGGCCCGGCAGCGGGCGCCCGCTCACTGCGGCAGGCCTACGAAGGTTGGGCTGCCGGCGCCGACCCGGTGGAGTGGGCGCGGACGCATCGGGAGTTCGCCCGGGCGTTCGTGTCGTTCCCCGGCGATGCCGACGCACTGTTCCCCGGTTGGCGGGAGCGGCTCATCTAAGGCTGGGGTGGGAGTCCATCGGCGGACGGACTCCCACGCCCCGGTTCCGCTTCGTCACGGCGGCGGAGCCACATGGGGTCGGCGGCGCTAGCTGGGGGCTCGCCGCCGGCCCCCTCAGTTCTTTGCGACCCGAACGATCAGGTTCGCAGCCACGGCGCCCGGGCGACGACGCTGGCGTCCTGGCCATAGGGGTAGCGCCGCAGCAGCCATCCGCGCACTGCGCCCGGGTTGTCGATGGCGTCGGTCAACGCGCGATGGAGCGCCTCGACGTCCTCCCTGGTCATCCGGGGCGTGGTGAAGGTCGACACCCGTCCGGGATGGGCGACGAAGTAGGTGGTGTCGGGGTCGGTGAGCTCAAGCAGTACGGCGGCCGCCTCCACATACGGCTTCAGGGCACCGGTGGGAGTGAAGGCGTACGCGCCACCGGGGTAGAGGAAGTCACCCACGAACGCCTGCCGAGCCTGGGCATCGTACAAACCCATGCCGTCGGCGCTGTGGCCGGGCAACGGAATGACCCGCAGCCGCCGTCGACCGAGATCGATCTCGGTGCCGGCTTCGAGCCAACGGGTCGGTCGCACGAGGGGCCGCGGCATCGCCTCCAACACCCCCAGATGCAGACGCAAGGGCGGCCGCAACCGTCCGTTCCGCAGGGCTGCCCGGTAACGCGGGTGATCGAACACAGCGACGTCGGCGAAGCGTGCGAGATTGCCCACATGGTCGTAATGGAAGTGCGAGCAGGTCGCGATCACCGGGAGCGAAGTGAGCGCGGCCACCGCACCGGGCTGGTCGGCCAGGCCCGTGCCGGTGTCGTAGAGGAGCGCTGCGGCGGTGCCACTGATCAGGTAGCTGACGTTCTGCTGGTAGTAGCGAGGCTCGGCCAACGCGATCGTGGCCGCGTCCAGGTGTTCGACTGCGATCCGCTCGTCGTACCAGGACACGCCCGGGCCGAGCGCGATCGCGTCCGGCGACGCCAACCGGGTGCCACCGAGGTAGGACGTCAGCCTCGGAGCCATCAGGGCCTCGTGCGCAGATCTGCCATCGGCCCACTGTAAAGCCGGCCACGCCCTCGCCGCGGGCGGTCTGCGGCTAGCCTGTGAAGATGATCGCATTCGTGGCGTTCGATCTGGGCAAGGTGCTGGCCTCGCCGGCCGACCTTTACACCGCCCCGGCGGAGTACCTCGGGGTGCCTGCCGCCGATTATGAGGCGGTCTACCGCAGTGGTCGGGCCAGCTACGACGGCGGCGGCTCACGCGTCGAATACTGGGGCCCGTTGCTCACCAGCCTGGGCCTGGAGCCCACCGCCGAGGCGATCACCCACCTGGCCGACCTCGATGCCGAGTTGTGGATCCAACTGCGACCCTCAGCCGAGGCGATGCTGGTGACGGTCTATTCCTGGGGGCTGCGAACCGCGCTGGTCAGCAACGGTCCGCTCGCGCTGGGCCGGGCCGTCCGATTCGCCGAATGGGCGCCGCTGATCGATCGGGTCTTCATCTCCTCCGAGCTGCGGCTCAGCAAGCCCGACCCGGCGATCTTCCCCGCTGTGACCGAACTGCTGGGCGTCGCGCCCGACGAGATCGCCTTCATCGACGACCGGGTCGACTCGGTCGATGCCGCGGCCGCGTTCGGCTGGCGCAGCCACCTGTGGGTGGACGACGCGGACTCCATGGCCTGGCTAGCCGAGGTCTGCGAGCAGGAGTTGCCCACCGCCTGATCGGTGGGATTGCCCCGGCCACTCAGCGCCGACTTGTCGGGGTTATGGCAACCACTCCAGCGTCCGCTTCCACCGAACGCCGACTTATCGGGGTTATGGGGCCCGATTCACCCGCGATAACCCCGGTAACTCGGTGGTGGGCAGTTGCGACCGCGCGAAGCCCCGCCATAACCACGACAACTCAGCGCTCACGCAACGCCACCCGCCCCGCAGCCCCTCGGGCACGGACGGCGAGTGCCAGCAGTGCGAGATCAAGCGTCTCCAGCACCAGATAGGTCACCACGACGCCGTTGGCCGAACCGGTGGCCGCGATCCCGATCAGGCGACCAGCAACCAGGCCCGCGCAGACCAGCAGCGCCGAGATCAGGCCATGATCGGTACGGGCATCGGCGAATGCGCAGAAGGCGTACCAGGCGGCGATGCCGACCATCATCACCCCGACGTCGGTCATCACCCGATAGCTGTCGGCGCGGGTGATGTCGGCCCCCACGAGAGCGGCGAACCAGTCCGGGGCGATGGCGTAGCCCACGCCGAACCCGAGCCACACCGCTGCGTTGAGCCACAACAAGAACTTCGCGAACTTCTGAGAACCCATGCGTCCTCCTCCACGCCGCAACATTTACGACATATCGCTACCTATCGGCAATTTAGGAGTCGCGGGGAGCGTGGTCAAGAACACACAAGAGTCAGCCGATCGCAGTCGGCGATGTCCCGCCTTCGCTACTCCCCCGGATATCGGACGCCCACTTGGGCGCGAACGTCGTCGAGGACTTCCATGATGGCCACGGATTCGTCGAGCGGCAGCTGCGGCGATTCGGTGAACCCGTCGGCGATCAACTGCGCGAAATGCGCGGCCTCGTACACCAGGCCCTGGTGGGCGACCATCGCATCGGCGGGGCTGGTGATCACTTCGCCGTCGGGGCTGACCAGGCGCACCCGTCCGGGGGTGTAGAAGTCGCCGTCCAGCTCGATCCTGCCGCGGTCGCCGCAGATCGCCATGGTGGTCGGCGTCCGCGCGGCCAGGGTGGTCGACAGTAACGCCTGGGCGTGCGGATGGTTCTCGTAGTTGCCGAAGGTCAGGCTCAGTTGCCGATCCACGCCGGACGGCGTCAGCTCGCCCGACACCCGCACTGCTCCCGGACGCCCTAACGCGAAGAAGCTGTACGACACCGGGTAGATGCCCAGATCGAGCAGGGTGCCGCCGGCCAACTCCGGGCGCATCATCCGCTCGACGTGTTCCAACGATTGCCCGTGGTCACCGATGACGGTCTCGATCTCGCCGATCACCCCGTCGGCCAGCAACTGCCGGACGATGTCGGTGCGCGGCAGGAACCGCGTCCACATCGCCTCCATCAGCGCCACCCCTTGGCTGCGGGCGGCGTCGACCATCTGCCGGGCCTCGGCGGCGTTGCGGGCGAACGCCTTCTCCACCAGGACGTGCTTGCCGGCGGCGATCGCCATCAAGGCCTGCTGGTGGTGCTCGCTGTGCGGCGAGGCGATGTAGACCGCCTCCACGTTCGGATCGGCCAGCAACTGCTCATAGGAGCCATAGGACGCCGGCACGCCATGCTCCGCGGCGAAGGCCGCAGCGCGTTCGGCACTGCGTGATCCGACCGCCACCAACTGCTGGCGGGTGTAGGCCCGCACCCAGCGGGCGAACAGCCCGGCGATCCAGCCGGGAGCGAGGATGCCCCACTTCAGCGGGGGTGCCTCGGCAGGATCGGGCACGCGGGAAACCGGCAACGACGACGGGAAACTCATGGCCTCACGTTAGTCAGCAGGTCCCGGGCGCGGGCGTCGTCCGCGAAAGCTACCTACGACAGCGTCGAGACCAGGATCGCCTTGATCGAGTGCATCCGGTTCTCGGCCTGGTCGAAGACGATGGACGCCGGCGACTCGAAGACCTCGTCGGTGACCTCCAGCTCGGGCAGCCCGAAGCGGGAGAAGACCTGCTCGCCCACCGACGTCTCGCGGTTGTGGTAGGCGGGCAGGCAGTGCATGAACTTCACCTCGTCGACCCCGGTGCGCTCCATCAGCGTGGTGTTCACCTGGTAGTCCTGCAGCAGCAGGATCCGCTCGGTCCACACACTTTCCGGCTCACCCATCGACACCCAGATATCGG
>CAZLJN010000089.1:0-8596 GCA_964559815.1 uncultured Propionibacteriaceae bacterium | reverse complement strand
CCGGCGCTGTCGAAGACATGTCGGGAGGTGCCGCTGGCGGTGGCCACGGTGAGTTCCCATTTGCCGTTCACGCGTTTCTGGGTGAGTGAATCGGCGACACCGTCACCATCGATGTCGAAGGGGACGGCGGCGGGTTCGGGGGTGCTCGCAGAGGGCGTAGGCGTCGTGGGTGTTGGTGCGGCGGCACAGCCGGTCACCGCGAGCACGGCCAGAAGTGTATTGATCATCGATGCGCGCATGAGGTCTCCGGTCGAGGGCGATGGACCGAGAGTAGCCGCCCACGGAAGTCATTCAGTGGTGAAGAGTCATCGGCCCGGCTGCCGTGAGGCAACCGGGCCGATGCGGGTTCATGAGCGGACTCAGCCACGCTCCTCGATCGGAACGTAGTTGCGCTCGGTCTCGCCGACGTAGACCTGGCGAGGGCGGTTGATCTTCATGCTCGGATCGGTGGTCTGCTCCCAGTAGTGAGCGATCCAGCCGGGCAGGCGGCCCAGAGCGAACAGCACCGTGAACATGTTCTGCGGGAAGCCCATCGCCTGGTAGATCAGGCCGGTGTAGAAGTCCACGTTCGGGTACAGACGACGCTCCTGGAAGTACGGGTCGCTGAGGGCGGCGTCCTCCAGGGCAACGGCGATGTCGAGGAGCGGGTCGTGGCCGACAAGCGTCTTCAAGATCGCATCCGCGTGCTTCTTCACGATGGCTGCGCGCGGATCGTAGTTCTTGTAGATCCGGTGGCCGAAGCCCATCAGCTTGGTGGAGGCCTTGTTGTCCTTCACCTTGGCGACGTAGTCCTTGACGCTCTCGCCGGACTCCTGGATCGCCTTCAGCATCTCCAGCACGGCCTGGTTGGCGCCACCATGTAGCGGGCCGGACAGGGCGTTCACACCGGCGGCCACCGAGACGTACACATTCGCACCGGACGAGCCGACCATGCGGACGGTCGAGGTGGAACAGTTCTGCTCGTGGTCGGCGTGCAGGATCAGCAGCACGTCCAGGGCCCGGGTCACCGCATCGTCGAACGGGTATGGGGTGGTCGGGTTGCCGAACGACATCCGCAGGAAGTTCTCGATGTAGGAGTGCGTCTGGTCGGCGTAGAGGAACGGCTCGCCGACAGAGTTCTTGTAGCCGTAGGCGGCCAGGGTCGGCACCGCACCCATCAGGATGTGGGTGGAGCGCTCGCGCTCGAAGCCGGCGTCGCCCCACTTCGACTGGGCGAAGGTCGACAGCGCGTTCAGGCCCGCCGCCAGCACCGGCATGGGGTGCGACTTACGCGGCATCGAGTTGAACATGCTCTTGAGGCGCTCATCGATCAGATGGAAGCGCGCGACGCTCTGGGAGCAGTGCTCCAGCTCCGCCTTGGTCGGCAGTTCGCCGTGCAGCACCAGATGGGAGACCTCGAGGAAGGTGGCCTTTTCGGCCAGCTGCTCGATCGGGTACCCCCGGTAACGAAGAATGCCGGCATCGCCATCAATGAAGGTGATGGCTGAGCGGCAGGATGCGGTGTTGGCGAAGCCGATGTCGATCGTGGTATCGCCGGTGGCCGCCAGTAACTTGCTGATGTCGTAGCCGTTGTTGCCTTGAGTGGCAGCTACGAGCGGCAGTTCAAGGCTGACCTCATCACGGCTGAAGGTTGCGTTGCCCATCCATGCTCCCTATCTGTCAGGCGGACGCGGCGGCGCCCAGCTCGATGGTGGACGTCACCTTACATCGCAGAAGTGGCTGGGGGGAGAGGCCAATCTCGACTCTGGGCGAACCGCTAATTGGTCTATCAAAGTCGGGGCCGGGTGGGCCTCGGTGATGACTTTGGGAGGACATTCTTCCAATATTCATCTCCGGGTCGGGGTGTCATCGCACCTAATCGGGGCAGTGTTCGGAGCGCTCCACCGGTCAGATCCGCCCATTTTCGTCGACCGGACGATGGATTTTCGGAGTGGCTTTTGCTGATGCCGATGGCGCGCTCGGCAGCAAAACTGTGATCGTCCCTTCCGGCCCTCGGGGCTGCGACCATCGCCGGGCCTGCTCTCGGCCACCGCCCGCTCCGCGGACGTCCGGGCGCCATAGGGAGAATTGCCCAGCCCGCAGCGACGCCGGATGGGTGTGCCGCGGCGGTGTGTTCTCTGTAGTACGCAGCCCCTCTCGTCGCTGCGACGGTGTCGAGGCGATGATCAAGACCAGCGTCCGTCTCCCCTGCGGACGCTATGCCAGTAGCAGCCGCCCGCCTGCGGCGCTCTGGCTGGGGCCACCTTCGGCAGCAGTCGACGGCGATTGCACCGGGGGTGGCCCCACAACAAGCCACGCTTTAGGCTCAGGGCGTGAATGACGGCAGCGCACTGTTGGATTCGGTGGCGGCATTGCTGCGAGCCAAAGGCGAGCGAATGACCGTGCCGCGCCGGGCCGTGCTGACCGCCCTTTCTGAATCCGCCGGCCACCTGTCCATGGAAGAGGTGGTGGCGGCCGTCGCCGAGGCGGCGCCATCGGTGCACCGGGCCAGCGTCTACCGCACCCTGGTGGCGCTGAGTGACCTCGGCGTCGTGCAGCACGTCCATCTCGGGCATGGTGCGACCGCCTATCACCTCACCGGCGCGGACGGTCCCCACCTGCATGCGCAGTGCCGCCGCTGCGGGGCGATCCAGGATCTCCCCAACGATCTGTTGAGCGAGGTCGCCCGACGGATCGGAGCGGCCCACGGCTTCGAGTTGGATGCCACCCACGTCGCACTGTCAGGGCTGTGCGCGGCTTGTGCGGCCGGTGAGGACGACGGCGAACCTGCCGAGGCGATCACGCCCGTCCACCGGCACGGACATTCGCATCCCCATTCGCACTGAGCCGGACGGCCGCAGCGCCCGGTAGCCCCGCCGGAAATCGTCCCCGGTGTGCCGGGTGAGGGCGGGTCAGACCAGGCCGGCCTCGGCGCGGGCCTCGGAGAGTGCCTCGGCGAGCGCGTCCAATGCCTGGTCGAGCTCGTCCTTGGTGATGACCAGGGTCGGTGCCAGCCGCAGGGTCTGACCGTGGGTGTCCTTGGCGATCACGCCCTTGGTCAACAACCGCTCGCACAGGTCGCGTCCGGTACCCAGCGCGGGATCGATGTCGACCCCCGCCCACAGGCCGATGCCCCGCACCGCAGTGACACCGTGGCCGATAAAGGTGGCCAGGCGGGCGTGCAGGTGCGCGCCGAGTTCGCGGGAATGGGCTTGAGGCTCCCCGGTCTGCAGCAGCCGGACCACCGCCAGGCCGACGGCGGCGGCCAGCGGATTGCCGCCGAAGGTCGAGCCATGCTGCCCCGGACGCAGCGTGCCCAGCACATCTGCATTGCCGACTACCGCCGAGACCGGGACGATCGCGCCGCCCAGGGCCTTGCCCAGGAGGTAGAGGTCGGGGACGACCCCGGCCTGCTCGCAGTAGAACGTGGTGCCGGTGCGCCCCAGCCCCGACTGGATCTCGTCGGCGATCATCAGGACGTTGTGGGCGGCGGTGAGCTGCCGCACCCCGGCCAGATAGCCCTCCGGAGGGACGATGACGCCCGCCTCGCCCTGCACCGGCTCCACCAGCACGGCCACAGTGTGCTCGTCGATCGCCGCGGCCAGCGCGTCCAGATCGCCGTAGGGCACCGGGACGAAGCCGGGGGTGAACGGCCCGTAGCTGGTGGTGGCCACCGCGTCGTTGCTGAACGAGATCACGCTGATCGTGCGCCCGTGGAAGTTGCCGTCCATCACGATGATCCGAGCCGAGCCCTCGGGCACACCCTTGACCTCATAGCCCCACTTGCGGGCCAGCTTGAGGGCGGACTCGACCGCCTCGACGCCGGTGTTCATCGGCAGCACCATCTCTTTGCCGCACAACTCGGCCAGGGCCTTGATGAAGGGGCCGTAGGTGTTGGAGTAGACCGCACGGGAGGTGATCGCCAAGTGCTGAAGCTGCTCGGTGGCCACCGCGACCAGTTCGGGATTGGAGTGCCCGAAGTTGACCGCTGAGTAGGCCGAGAGGAAGTCCAGGTACCGGTTGCCGTCGATGTCGGTGAGCCACGCGCCCGAGCCGCTGGCGATCACCACCGGCAGCGGATGGTAGTTGTGCGATCCGTAGGTCTCGATCTGCTCGATCGCCTGACGCTGGGTCGGGCTCTGGGCGGGATCAACCATGCTCCACTCCTTCTGACTCCACGATGGTAGCGGCCTACGCCCGCCCCGTTGCACCCTTGTCGCGGTCGACCCGCAGCGGTTGCCGGTACAGTGCCGATATGGATGAAAACGCTGCCATCGTCATCGGCTACGACGGCTCGGCGCCCGCCACCGCCGCGCTGCGACGGGGACTCGAACTGGCTGCGTTCTACCAGGTGCCGGCCCGGGTGCTGCGGGCCTGGACGACCGGCACCGCGCCCCGTCCGAAGACCTGGGAGCCCGGCTATGTCCCTCCGGTGGACGACTTTGCCGCCGCCGTGATCGAAGAGGTGGGCACCGAGATCGCCGGCGTGATCGCCGAGTTCGGTGGCGTCGAGGTGCGGATCGAAGCCCCGCATGGCCCGGCCGGCCGAGAGCTGATCGAGGCCTCGGCCGAGGCGAAGCTGGTGGTGGTCGCCGCCCGCGGGCTGCACGGCATCAGCGAACTGCTGCTGGGCTCGGTGAGCAAAGAGGTCGTCGAGCACAGCCACTGTGACGTGCTGGTCGTGCGGCCGCAGCAGGTGAACCGCTAAGACAGGAACGTGGGCAGGTGCGGGAACATCACCGGGCCCAGGAAGGCGCCGGCGACCGCCCCGAGGATCAGGTACGGCCCGAACGGCAGCGATGAGGACCGGTCGATCCGGCGCAGCGCCAGCAATAGCAACGACACCGCCGCCATCATCACCCAGGCCAGCAGGAAGCCGGCCAGCGTCTGCGACGTCCCGAACCACCCCAGGAAGCCGCCGACCACGCCACTGAGCTTCACATCGCCGAAGCCCAGGTCAGGGGCGAAGATCGCCATCACGAAATAGAGGACGAACATCGCCACCGCCATCAGCGCGGCACGCCCCAGCATCGGCCAGCGATCCTGCGTCCAGGCGGCCACGCCCAACCCGAGCGCCAGGACGCCGTACAGGGGCAGCACGATCACGTCCGGGAGCCGGTACTCGCCGAAGTCGATCACGATCAGCATCGCCGAGGCGACCGCCAACACCGTGAAGGTCACCTGCTCGGCCACCGAACCGGCCAGGCCGGCCAGCCCGCCCAGCGCAGCCGCGATCGGGACCTGAGCCCAGGTCTTGGCGATCCGGGTCTCGGTCTCGAAGCGGGCGCGCATGAAGGAGTTCAAACCCGCGGCCAATCCGGCGGCGACCAGCGCCGTCAGCAGCCAGACCATCAGCGGAAGCTGTTGGAGAAGGCGTGAATGGCCTGAATGGCGCCGGGTCCGATCACGACCATGAACATGGCGGGCATGATGAACAGAATAAGGGGGAAGACCACCTTGACGGGGATCTGCATGGCTCGACGCTCGGCGTCCTGACGGCGCTCCATTCGCAACTCATCGGCCTGCGACTGCAGCACGTCCGACAACGCGATGCCGTAGGCCTCGCCCTGAATGATCGCCCGGACGAAACGTTCGAGCTTCTCCACACCGGTGCGCTCAGCCAGGTCGGTGTAGGCATCGCGGCGGGTCATGCCCACCTGGATGTCCTGCAGGGTGCGCACCAACTCGCTGGACAACTCGCCGCGCCCGTTCTTGGCCACCCGAGCCATAGCGGCGTCGAAGCCGAGGCCGGCATTCACCGCGATGCTCATCTGGTCGAGGGTGTCGGGCAACTGCAGGCCGATGGCCTCTTTGCGCTTGGTGCCGGTGTTGTACAGCAGGATCTCGGGCAGGTAGAACATCGCCGCCATCACCGCAAGGCCCAGCAGGACGCCGCGGATGTCGCGCATGCCGAGGATCAGCCCGAGCAGCAGGACGAAGCCGGCCAGGCCACCGACCAGCTTCATGGTCAGGATGCGGTCGATCGGCCACTTCTCCGGACGTCCGGCGGCAGCCCACAGGCGGTTGATGGTCTTCATCATCGCCGGCGGCGTCCGACGCCGCAGGGCATCGGCGAGTTCGTTGTTGGCAACCTCGCCCACAGCGCGCAGGTCGGTCGGCGATTCCATGTCACGATTCAGGTTGGCCAGCACCTTGCGGCGTCCGGCCGGGGCTCCAGAGATCAGAAGCCACCACAAGATCGCCCCGCCGACGAACATGGCGGCGATCCCAGGAAGGTAAAGGAGGGGGTTCATGGCTGCTCCTAGAACTTCAGGTTGATGATCTTGTACAGCCAGATGCCACCGAT
Source organism: uncultured Propionibacteriaceae bacterium (assembly GCA_964559815.1). Taxonomy (GTDB): domain Bacteria; phylum Actinomycetota; class Actinomycetes; order Propionibacteriales; family Propionibacteriaceae; genus Propionicimonas. The sequence continues at coordinate 2,310 of CAZLJN010000089.1, read as the reverse complement.
GGCCATCATGACGCCACCGATGGCGAGCATGCCCCAACCCAGCGGGTCGGTGATCAGCTGGCCGATGTAGCTCGGGCTGGCGATGGACAAGAAGCCGGCGACCGCGAAGGGCAAAGCCATCAAGATGATGGCCGACAACTGACCGTCGGCGGCCAGCGACTTCACCTGGCCACGGATCTCGGCACGCTGCCGGATGGTCTTGCTGACCCCGTCCAGGACGTCGGCCAGGTTGCCGCCGACTTCACGGTTGATGCCGATCGCCTGGGTGACCCAGAAGAAGTCCTCGTTGCGCATCCGTTCGACGACGTCATTGAGGGCTTCCTGCATGGACCGGCCGACGCGCACTTCGTTGGTGACGCGGGCGAGCTCCAGCGAGGTCGGCGCGGAGCCTTCCTGGCCGATGGTGGCCAGGGCCTGCGGGAGGCTGTAGCCGGCGCGCAAGCTACCGGCGAGCATCTGCAGGGTCTCGTCCAGCTGCGACTCGAACTTCGCGCGTCGGCGTCCGGCCATCAGCGAGAGCGCCACGCGTGCCAGCACCGGAGTGAACAGCGCCAGCAGGACGCCCAAGGCCACCTGCCCGGTGACCAGGCCGATCGCGAAGAAGGCCATGCAGGCGGAGAAGACGATGACGACCAGCTCTTTGAGGGGCATGGTCACCCCCGCTTCTTCGAGAATGGCGCTGAAGGAGTTGCCGCGTCCCGACAGGAACTTCTCGACCGCATTGGTGGTGACGTCGGCGGCGCGAGCAAGGGTGCTTCCACTCTGGGCGCCCATGCGGCGCCGTTCCAGGGACACCTTGTGCTGCGGCAGCAGCATCAGCACGAAGAGCACAACGCTGGCCGCTCCGATCAGTGACCAGGCCACAATCAGAGTCAGGTTCACTTCTGCTCCCACATCGCCGAGGTGCCGAAGATTCCGGGAGACAGCTTGATTCCCAGATCGTTGAACTTCTGCAAGAACAGCGGACGCAGACCCGTGGGCTGCACCTTGCCGAGGAACTTGCCGTCAGCGGAGACGCCGGCGGAGAAGTCGAAGGTGTAGATGTCCTGCAGGGTGACCGTCTGGCCTTCCATACCGACGACCTCGGTGAGCGAGGTCACTCGACGCGTACCGTCACGAAGACGGGTCAGCTGGACGATCACGTCCACGGCGGAGGCGACCTGCTCACGAATGGCCCGCAGCGGCAGGTCCATGCCGGCCATCAGCACCAGGGTCTCCAGACGAGCCAAGGCGTCACGGGCGCTGTTGGCGTGGATGGTCGACAGGGAGCCGTCGTGGCCGGTGTTCATGGCCTGCAGCATGTCGAGGGCTTCCGCGCCACGACACTCGCCGACGATGATGCGGTCGGGGCGCATACGCAAGGAGTTCTTCACCAGGTCACGAATGGTGACCTCGCCACGACCCTCGACGTTCGCCGGACGAGACTCCAGCCGCACCACATGCTCCTGCTGGAGCTGGAGTTCGACGGCGTCCTCGATCGAGACGATGCGTTCCTTGTCGGGGATGAAGCCGGAGATCACGTTCAGCAAGGTGGTCTTACCAGTACCGGTACCACCGGAGACCAGGATGTTCAGTCGACCGAGCACGCAGGCTTCGAGCAACTCGGCCATCTCCGGGCTCAGCGACTGCCACTTGATCAGGTCGGCAACACCGAGCGCCTCCTTGGAGAACTTACGGATGGTCAGCGTGGAGCCGCTGACGGCCAGCGGCGGAATGATCGCATTCACGCGGGAGCCGTCTTCGAGGCGAGCGTCGACAAGCGGGGAAGACTCGTCGATGCGCCGGCCGACGCGGGTCACGATGCGCTCGATCACGCGGCGCAGGTGAGGCTCGTCCTTGAAGCGCACCGGGGTCAGGGTCAGCTTGCCCGAACGTTCGACGTACACCTTGTCGGGGCCGTTGACCATGATTTCGGTGACGCTCTTGTCGGCCAGCAGGGCCTCCAGCGGGCCGAGGCCCAGGACGTCGTCGTGGACTTCACGGATCAGGCGCTGACGTTCGCGAGCGGTCAGCGGAAGCCGACCGCCCTCGATGATGGAGTTCAGTTCCTGCTGCACCAGGGTGCGCAGGGCGGCCTCGTCCAGGTTGGGGTCGTTCAGTCGGGAACCCATCCGCTCGAACAGCTGCTCGACGGCCTCTTCCTTCAGCCGGGAGAGGGCGTCGTGGGTTTCCATGACCACCGTCTGGGTCGGCGCGCGGCTGGCCAGCCTGCTGGGATCCATCGGGCTGTCCGGGGACGGCGAGACCACCGGTACCCAAGACACGGTCGGCTCGGAGGCCGGGGCGTGCGCATCCGGGGCAGCCAGGTAG
>CAZLJN010000088.1:0-8676 GCA_964559815.1 uncultured Propionibacteriaceae bacterium | reverse complement strand
TGATCGCCGCTATCAGGCCCGGCACCATCGTGTTCACCGGGTCGAGCGTCGGGTTGAACATCACCCGGATCTGCGCGTCCAACCCCGGCGCGGCGATCGAGATGCCCTGGGCGGTCAGCCGGTCGGTGTTGAACTTGGCGATGATCTGGGACGCGTACCCGCCGCCCACGGCCGACACCTGTGAATCCGAGCCGTCGACGACGATTCCCACCGGTGCCGTCTCGCCGCGACTGAGCGCATCGGCAGTGCCCTGTGGAATCACCACCGCCACCTGGATAGTGCCCGAATCGATCAGCGGACGCAGGTCGGCCTCGCTGGTCGGACGGGCGTTGATGGTGAAGTAGCCCGAGCTGGCAAAGCTGTCCACCAGAGCCCGCGACGTGGTGGTCTGATCCAGATCGATCACTGCCGTGGACAGATGGCGGATGTCGGCGGCCACCACGTAGCCGAACATCACCAGCTGAATAACCGGCATCAGCATCAGCAGGCGCACCAGCATCGGGTCGCGCTTCAGCTGGGCGAATTCCTTCCAGATCAGCAGGCGAATGCGGTGAGCGTTCATCGTCCGGCCCTCCGTCCGTACAGGCGGGCGGCTACGCCCACCATCACCGTGGCGTAGGCGGTCAGGGCCACCAACTGCGGCCACAGCTCGGCGAACCCGCCGCCCTTGAGGAACACCCCGCGAGAGATGGTCACCATGTAGCGCGCCGGGAACAGGCCGGAGAACCACTGCAACACCACCGGAATCTGGTCCAGCGGGAACGCCAGGCCCGACAGCAGGAACGACGGCAGGAAGGCGACCAGCAGCGCCATGATGTTGGCGGTCTCCGCCGACGGTGCCAGCGCCGAGATCAACAGCCCCATGCCGAGGGACGCGAAGACGAACAGCACCGAGCCCAACCCCAGCACTACCGGGTCGCCGCGCAGGGGTACCCCGAAGACCACCATGCCGAGGGCGATGATCACCACCACATCGGCGAAGGCGATCAGCGTCCACGGCAGCAACTTGCCGACCATCAGCTCCACCCGCCGCAGCGGGCTGACCTGTAGCTGCTCCTCGGTGCCGAGCACTCGCTCGCGCACCAGTGTGACTGCCGTCTGCTGGACGGTGACGATCGCGATGATCACCGCGATCAGCCCGGGCACCAGGAAGATCGTGGAGTTCCGTTCGGGGTTGTACCAGGTGCGCACCCGTGGCTCCAGCATGCCGAGCCCGGACAGATCCAGGCCCTGGGAGGCGGCCCACGCCTTGGTCATCGACTGGTCGTAGAGCTGATTGAGTGCCACCGAGTAGGCCTGGGCGACCTTCGCCGAGTTGGGCTCACTGCCGTCGATCAGCACCGCCACCTCGGCTTTGCCGCCGGTGTTGATGGTGTGCTCGAAGCCTGCCGGAATGATGATCGCCACCCGGGCGGTGCCGGCGTCGAAAGCAGTGTCGATCGTGCGGAGGTCAGAACCGTGACCCACCACCCGGAAGAAGCTGGACGCGTCGTAGCTGCGCACGTAGTCGGTGCTGGCGCGGCTGTTGTCGTAGTCGACGACGACGGTGGGAACGTGATCGACGTCGAAGCTGATCGCCCAGGCGAACAACAGCAACTGCACGATCGGGATCATCACCACCGCGAACAGGGCGCGCGGATCGCGCAGCAGGTGCTTGAACTCCTTGATCACGATCGCGCCGATGCGCGTCCAGGTCGCCCTCATTCGGCCACCCCCACCGGACGCTGCTGGGCCAGATAGGCGAACACGGTCTCCATGTCGATCGCGGCCGGACGCACCTGCACCTCGCCGGGCAGGGCGCTGAGGGCCTGCCGCAGGGTGGCCTCGGCGTCACCGGTGCCGGTCCACAGCACCCGCACCAGATCGCCGAGCAGATGGGCCGAGTCGACGCCGTCCAGCGCCTCGGTGGCAGCCAACGCGCCCCGCGGGGCGCTGGTGGCCAGTTCGAACAGCCGCCCGGGCACCTGGGCCTTGATCTGGTCGGGGGTGCCGGATTCGGTGATCCGGCCCCGATCGAGGAAGGCGATGTGGGTGCAGCGCTCGGCCTCGTCCATGTAGGGGGTCGCCACCAGGATGGTCTTGCCCTCGCGGTGCAGCCCGGCCAGGATCCGCCAGAACTCCCGGCGCGAGACCGGGTCGACGCCCGTGGTGGGCTCGTCCAGCAGCAGCAGGTCGGGGGAGTGCATCAACGTCGATGCCAGCATCAGCTTCTGCTTCATTCCGCCGGACAGATGCTGGGCCTGCCGGCTGCGGAACTCCGCCAGCCCCATGCTCTCCAGCAGCTCGGCGGAACGGCGGACGCGGTCGGCCTTGCTCACCCCGCGCACGGTGGCGAAGAACTCCAGGTTCTCGGCCACCGACAGGTCGGGGTACATCGAGAAGCGTTGCGACATGTAGCCGATCCGCCCGGTGATCTGCGCCCGCGCACTGGTCACCGAGTGTCCGAAGACTTCCGCGCCGCCCTGGTCGGGTGTCAGCACGGTGGCGAGCATTCGGATCAGCGTCGACTTGCCCGCACCGTCGGGTCCGAGCAGCCCGAACACCGCGCCGCCGGCGATGTCGAGGCTGACCCCGGCGACGGCCTCGGTGGCGCCGAAGCTCTTGTGCAGGTCCGCGGCGACCACCGCCGGTTCCTGCGTGGTGGGAATGGCCATCACTCAGCCCAGGGTCACGTCGGCCGGCATGCCCGCCTTGAGCGTGCCGGAGGTGTCCTCGACGCGCACCCGCACCTGATAGACCAGCTTGGTGCGCTGGTCCTTGGTCTGCACCGAGTTCGGCGTGAATTCGGACTGGCTGGCCACGAAGCTCACCTGGCCGGAGAACGTCTGGGACGACGAATCGATGCGCAAGGTAGCGGATTGGCCGACCTTGACGTTCCCGATGCCGGTCTCGGGCACATAAATCCGGACGAACAGCGACGTGGCGTCGATGATGGTGGCCACGGTCTTGCCCGGGGAGGCGTTCTGGCCGACGTTGGTCACCACCGAGGTGACCATGCCGTCACGCGGGGCGGTGATACCGGCGTAGCTCAGCTGCACGTCGGCCAGCTTCACCGCCGCTTCGGCCTGGGCCAGCCGGGCCTTGGCTGCGGTGACGTCGGCGGACGTGCCGTCGTTGCGGGCGTTGGTGAGCGCCGCCTTGGCTGCCACCACACCCTGTTTGGCCTGGTCGCGCTGCAGTTTCAGAGCGGTGGTGTCCAACTGCACCAGCAGTTGGCCCTTGGTCACCTGGTCGCCTTCGCTGACTTTCACCTCGGTGACCCGTCCGGCGACCGCCGGGGCGATCTGGAACTGGTCGGCCTCGACCGATCCGGAGAACTGGTTGGTCTGGGCCTGGGCAGCCTGGGTCGCGCTCCACCACCACCAGACGCCGCCACCGATGAGCAGCACCACGACCGCGATGATCACCGGGATCGGCGGACGCTTGCGGGAATGACTGGCCATGTCGGGCCTACCTGTCTTGCTCGGATTGGCCGGCTGTCGGATGGCAGCCGGGGATGCTGATTTCCACCGGGACTCCGGCGGGAAGCTCGCCGGTGGCGAGGAGTTCCACCCGAACCGCTCGGGTCAGGTGGGTTTCGTCGGTGGCCGTCGAGGACGGCGGGAAGTCGGCGGTGGGGGAGATCCAGTGCACTGAAGCAGCGACCGAAGCTCCCGGCGCCATCCAGTCGCCGGTGATGGTGGCCGCATCACCGGCGCACACCTGGCTCAACTGGGACGGCGACAGCCAGGCGGTGACCTTCGCGGGGCCGGTCTCGCGGATCGTCACCACCGGGGCGCCGGTGATCACTCGATCGCCGGCCCCGGCCGTCCAGGTGACCACGCCGGCCACCGGGGAGGTGATGGTGGCCTGGTCGAGCTGGGCCTGGGCCACGCTGACCGGAATGTCGGCGGTCTGCGCGGCGATCTCGGCCAGATCGCGCAGCCCTCGCAGCTGGCTGCGGGCGTCGTACAGGGTGGCGAAGGCCTTGTTCAGCTTCGCCAGCCCGGCGCGAGCCTTCGCCAGGCCGGCGGTGAGTTTCGGCAGGGCGGCGTTCACCTGGGCGAGCTTGGCGTCCAGGCTGGCGATGGTGGCCGTCAGCTGGGCGATGGACGCCTGCAGTTCGGCCTTGCTGGGCGTCCCGGGCGGAGGCACCGGCGGGTAGTGGGCCAGCAGGTATTCGGCTTGGCTGAGCTTGGCGGCCAGGTCGGCGCGGGTCTTGACCAGCTGGGGCTTGGCCTGTTGGAGGTCGGCCAAGGTACCGGTCAGTGTGCTGATGGCATCGGTGACCTTGGCTCGGTTCGCCTTCAGCGTCCGCTCGGCGGTGTAGGTGTTGTCTATCGCTTTGGTCAGTACTCCGACCTGCGCGGTCGCCACATCGCGATCGGCTGCGGCGACCTTCACCTGGGTCTTCAAGGCGGTGGTGTCGAGAGTGGCCAGTTGCTGGCCGATGACCACCTGGCTGCCTTCGTGCACCGTCAGGTGTGCGATCCGCTGGGATGCCCCGGCCTGATACGTGACCGCCACCAGACTCGGCGTCTGCCCGGACGTGCCTGCGGCCGGGGTGAAGCCGGCGTCGAGGTTGACGGTGGGCAGAGTGAGCGACGGCACCACGATCGTCCGACTGGGGTCGGTGACGGTGCCGACGGCAGTGACCGGCGTGGCGGCGGGGGTGCAGCCTGCCAGCGAGATCGCGAGCAGGGACACCACGGCGACGGTGGGGGCGAGCGGCTTCACGGTGTCACCGCCACGGTGGCCAGGAAGGTGTCGACGATCAGGTCTAGTTTCGCCGCACTCGGTGGGGTGGACGGCTCCACCGACAGGAAGCCGTCCAGGGCGACGTAGGTCATCACCGGGCCAAGGAAGAAGCGCGAGGAGACGTCGAGGTCGGTCAGTTCGATCAGGCCGCGGTCGTGGGCTTCCTGCAGGATCGCCGCGATCACCCCGAGGATGTGTCCCGGCAGGGCGTTGCGTACCGCGACGCGGAGTTCGTCCACCCGGAAGGCTTCGCCGAGGACCAGCCGCATCAGCGCGATCGCGTCGGGCTGCATCAGGTTGCGGGTGACCAGCGTGGCGACACCCAGCAGGGCCCGGCGAAGATCGGCCACCGATTCGAGCGGCTGCGGCTTCTGAGGAGGCCGAATGCCGAGTTCGTGGACGCTTTCGATGAGCACCTCGGCGAGCAGGTCGATCTTGGTGGGGAAGTAGGCGTACAGGGTCTGCTTGCTCACCCCGGCCTCGGCGGTGACCGCGTCCATGCTGGTGTTGGCGAAGCCGTCGGCGAGGAAGAGTCGGCGGGCGGCAGTGCTGATTTGCTCGCGCTTGGCGAGCTGCCGTGTACTCAAACCCATGGTCACGATCAAACCGTACCGTACAGTTTGATCGGAGTCACGGATTCGGACGGGTATCTTCTACCTATGCCACATACCGAACCGGCCACCCGATCGCGCGCTGGCTGGTTCTGGTTGGTGTTCGGCTGGCTCGCGACCCGCGCCATCGCGATGGCGGTGTGGCTGTGGGGCGTGCCGGTGATGAGCGGCGATGTCGACTACTACTTCAACCGGATGCACCAGCACCTGGCGCTCGGCGTCCCGGCGGCGATGACCATGCCGGAGTATCCCACCCCGGTGCTCTGGGTGCTGCTGGTGCCCTACGTCCTCGGCGGTGGCACCGGCCTCGGCTTCAAGATCGCCTACGTCGCCTTGATGCTGGCGCTCGATCTGTTCTTCACTATCCTGCTCGGTCGCCGCGGCGGCTCCGCGGCCGCGTGGTTCTGGGTCGGCTTCGGCCTGGCGCTGGGGCCGATCATCTACCTGCGGCTGGATCTGCTGCCGGCACTCGGTGCGGCTGGAGCCGTCCTCGCGCTGGCCGCCGGACGCTACCGCACCTCCGGCATTCTGCTGGGGCTGGGGGCGGGGCTGAAGGTGTGGCCGGCCACCATCTATCCGGTGACCTTCTCCGGGCAGCGCCGCCGCGATCACCGGATCACCATCAGCTTCTTCGCCACCGGGGTCGGCCTGCTGATCGCGGCGCTGATCTACGGCGGCTGGAATCGGCTGATCTCGCCCCTGCAATGGCAGTCCGGGCGGGGCCTGCAGATCGAATCGGTCTGGGCCACGGTACCGATGGTGGCCAAGCTGTTCGAGCCCGGCTACACCGTGAAGATGTCGCGCTGGCAGGCGTTCGAAGTGTTCGGGCCCGGAGTCGACACCTGGCTGGCTGTCGCCAACGTCCTCGGGGTGGCCGGGTACCTGGTGATCGCCGTGGGCTACCTGGCCTGGTTCCGCCGCGCCTACCCCGAGGCGTTCGGACGTCGTCCGCGCCTGGTGGAAACCTCATCGCCGCTGGGTGTCGACCTGATCGCCTTCGCCGCAGTGACCGTGATCACCATCACCTTGATCACCAACAAGACCTTCTCTCCGCAGTATCTGACCTGGCTGGGCGCGGCGACCGCCGTGTTCTGGATGGTCACCGGGCCGGATTCGCTGCTGGGACGCACCGCCCGGACCGCCGGGGTGTGGGTTCTGCTGCTGGCGGTCGCCACCCAGGTGGTATACCCGATCGGCTACGACGCCCTGCTCTACCCGAGCGTGTGGGATCTGGCGGTCACCACCGTCTTGGCGCTCCGCAATCTGGGCCTGGTGCTGCTGGGGGGCTGGCTGCTGATCCGGCTGATCCCGCGGCTGATGCCGGCGCGCGCGGCGATTACTCACTGAGCCCGATTCCGGCGGACTTGTAGGCTTTGCGCCATGACCGACTCCGTGGCCGAACTCGCGCGCAAACGCAACGCGATCCCGCGGGCACGCGCCCCCAAGGGCACCCTTCCGGAGCGAGTCCTGCGCTCGGGGTGGACCTGGCTGTTCATCGGGGCGGTCGTCGTCTATGCGGCTGCGCTCACCTGGCTGCTGACCGAGATGGCGTCCAGCATGAGGGTGGATGCCGACCAGGTCGGGGTGAACTTGGCAGCGATGCGGCAGGCTGCCTGGCTGGCGCTGCCCACCGTGCTGGTCTGGACGGTGTTGTTCTCGCTGGCCGACCGCTACCGTCCGCAGCGGTTCATCATCTGGTTCGTGTCGCTGGGCTGGGGTGCGGCGATCGCGGTGCTGATCTCCTACTACGTGAACACCTGGGCGGCCGAGCATCTGGCGATCGGCAGCAACGGGGACCCGTCCACCGGGGCGCGGGCGGCGATCTTCGTTGCGCCGTTCGTCGAAGAGGCGTCCAAGGCGTCGGTGATCTTCCTGATCGCGATCTTCGCCCGCTACCGACTCACCTCGAAGCTGTCCACGATCGTGATCGCCGGGTTGAGCGCGGCCGGCTTCGCCTTCACCGAGAACATCCTCTACTACTCCCGGGTGATCGTGTTCGCCTCGACCACCATCGAGGCCGGCGACGCCGAGGCCGCCTTGAACAGCATCGTCTGGCTTCGCGGATTCTGGACCGCCTTCGGGCATCCGGCGTTCACCATGATGACCGGATTCGGGATCGCAGTGGCGCTGCGAACGCACAGCAAAGTCGTACGGATTCTGGCGCCGTTGGTCGGTTATTTGGCCGCCGCGTTCCTGCACATGTCTTTCAACTCGCTGGCCAGCTTCGATCTGGGCCCGATGCAGTTGGTCATCTACTTCGGCGTGATCGTGCCGTTGGTGATCTCGGCGGTGGTCTATGTGATCCGCCTGATCCTGGCCGAGGGCCGTCGGATCCGCTCTCGACTGGCCGACTATGTGCTGTTGGGCTGGCTGCCCGAGGTCGACCTGCAGGTGCAGCCCAAACTGCGTTTGCGCTTGTGGGCAGGCATGGTCGGGGTGACTCGCGGCGTTCCGGTACTGCTGGCCACCCTGCGCCTGCAACGCACCTTGACCGAGTTGGCCTACCTGCGGGACGGGGAGGTGCGCGGCATCTACGATCAGGCCGCGATCGCCCGCGAACGGCAGCTGGTGGAGACCGCGAAGGACCTGCGCAGCACGGCAATCGTCGATCCCCGTGGGATGAAACTAGCCCTGCCTCGCTGGCGGCGCGGGAAACCGGTATCCTACGGGCTGCCGAATTACCCGGGGCCGGCGGGAATCGGTGGGAATTGGCCCGCGCCGGGCGGCACACCTGGCGGCGTGAGCCATTCAACTGTGGATCCGAATTGGGGGCCACCGAGGGGGTAGGAGGTAAGGCATGGGCGTAGAGCGGTTAGCCGCTTCGCTCACCCGACTCCAGGACGCACTTGCAGAGGTGCGCCTGCCACTGGATATCCCGGGGGCAGCGGAGCATCGCGAAGTCATCCGAATCCAGATCGACCAGATCGAGGACTACGTCCTGCCGCGGCTGCGGCGCCTGGACGCACCGCTGCTGACCGTGGTCGGTGGCTCCACCGGGGCGGGCAAATCGACCCTGGTGAACTCCCTGATGGGCCGCACGGTGTCGCAGTCGGGCGTGATCCGTCCGACCACCCGGTCGTCGGTGCTGGTGCACCACCCCGAGGACGCGCGGTGGTTCGCCTCCGGCCTGATCCTGCCGGGCCTGGCCCGGAGCGAGACCTCGGTGATCGATCCGCGGGTGCTGCAACTGGTGCCCGACGAGAGCATGCCGCGCGGTCTGGCGATCCTGGACGCCCCCGACGTCGACTCGGTCGTGGCGGCCAACCGCACTCTGGCCGCCCAACTCCTGGCCGCGGCCGACCTGTGGCTGTTCGTCACCTCAGCGGCC
>CAZLJN010000087.1:0-8716 GCA_964559815.1 uncultured Propionibacteriaceae bacterium | reverse complement strand
CCGCAACCCGCACGCCGAGGCGCTGGCTCCGGTGCCCGGCGACTACGGCAACTTCGCGCTGCGTCCGGCACGGAACACCGAGACCGCCGTGACGCGCGAATTCACTCTGGGTGGCACCTTCCTGCGCGACAACGTGCCACCGGACAACCGGCCGATCGCGTTCCAAGCGGGCTTCACGCTCGACGGCACATGGGATCTGGGCGACACCGTCGAATGCGCGGTGTTCACCATGGAGCACACCGACAGCGCGATTCTCGGCCTCGGCAGCGGCGCCTACTGGAACGTGGATTCTTATGCGCGCATCCACTACGCGGCGCTGCCGCTCACCGTGGTCGAACCCAAGGAGTAGTCAGCTCACCCGCCCCGCCAGCAGGACGTTGCGCTGGGTGGGAACGCTCAACACCACCCCGTCCACCTGGTCGACGAGCTTCGCCGGGACTTGGAAGGCAGTGCTGACGATGCCCTTGGTGCCCGGTTGACACTGGCCGGACACCCCCGTGCCGGTGGGCAGGTAGCTGTTCACCGACTCGAACTCGTACTCCCCGGCACGCAGTCGCCAGGCGCAGGAGCCGGAAGCGGGAAGGTCGACCAGATCGGCCTCGACGTCGGCGATCACGTACACCGCGCCGCCGACTGGCCACAGTCCACCGGGCAATGCCGCGACCGAGCGCAGACGCACCAGCTTCCACGCACCGCCGCCGGAGGCGAACACCTGCCCCGCAGGAACCGGGTGATAGCTGACCTTGCCGTCACCCTGTGCCACCCACAGCCAGGCCACCGACGTCAGTATTGCGATCGCCACGGCGACCGCGAGCAACCCGCGTCGACCGGCGAGTTGCTCCACCCACGGACGGACCTCGCTCATGCGGCCCCCAGCACCGGAAGATCGGACACCGTCCGGTTGCCGACCGCAGTGGCCAGCGAGTTCGCCGTCAGGCCCAGGTCGATGACCAAGACCTTCTGGTAGCCGCGCAGCAGTCGGCTCTCCCCCACCGTGGAGATCACCAACCGGGCTCCGCGGGCGACATCGGCCGGATCCACCTCGAAGACCATGTCCTCGCCGGCACGGAAGCCGGACGGGGCGACCGGCGGGCCGAAAGCGCTCCACGCCGGGTAGCTGCGGTCACCGACGGTCAGCTTCGCCATCAGTCTCTGGTAGCCGGGCAGTGGCTTCGCCACCGTGATCGGCACGACAACGAAGACCCCGTCGGTGGTGAGGATCCGTGATCCGACCGTGATCGTGCGGACGACCTCTGGTGCCGAGACCAGCACCTGTTGGCCGTGGAGGTCGGCGGCGTTCTCCAGGCGGGCGGGCACGACTTGCTCGCCATAGGTGGTCGGCGCCGCGGAGGCAGCGACCACCACCGCGGAGGCCACCACGATCACGGTGATCGCCTGGAGAGGGCCGGCCCGGAACGCCCGCCGGACGCCGACCGTCGCCGGAGCCAGCACCCCGTGCACGCCCTGGCCGGCGTTGTCGGCGAAGATCGACAAGGCCCGGGTATAGGTGACTCCCAGCAGTACCCAGGTGACCCCCATCACCAGCACCATCGAGATCAGATCCATGAACGGATAGAGCTTGATCCAGACCCCGATCAGCTGACCGCCGATCAGGTGGGTGACCCACAGGTCGGCTTGCTGGCCGAACAGGTCGAGGGCGGTGAAGCAGATCACGAAGGCGCCGAAGAGCGGCCAACCGGCGCGCAGCACCAGACGCAACGACTGCCAGGCCGGGATGATGCGGGAATCGACGCCGCCCAGCAGCGACGACTGCAGCTTCAGGGCGATGGCGCGGGTACCGCGGGCGGACTCGCTCTCGGCCTGCAGGCGGGCCAGCAGGCGCTCGCGCGGCGTCCGGACGCTGGTAGCCGGGCGTCCGACCCGCCACAGGTCGGCAAGGGTGAGCACTCGTGAGCCGACCACCAAGCCGGCCATGGCCAGCCACAGCAGCGGCCGGGCCAACCCGTTGATCAGCAGGGACCAGAACGGCCCGCCGACCGCCTGCCAGACCAGGCTGATCGCATCCTTCACCGCGGCGGGGATCGGCCCGAGCAGGGTGGCGACCACCTGCGCCCACCAGGCGCTGACGTTTCTGCTGTCCAGCCAGAGGTTGAACTCCTGATACAGCCGGAAGCCGCCCAGCAGCACCACGAAGGCCAGGCAGGCCTCGACCAGGATCTGCACCGAGGTGAGGATCAGGGGTCGTCGGCTCCGTTCCTTCCACGGATCGATGAGTTTCTTGAATGCATAGCCCGCCACAAGGATCGTCACCATCACGATCATCGTGGTGTTGTTCTCCAGTGGATTGAGGGCGCCGAGGAGGTCGCCGAGGCCTTTGCGGTATCCGGCCAGCACGCTGACGCGCGCGGCGTAATTCTGGAGATAGCCGAAGGCGACGTACATACCCAGGAACGGCAACAGCGTGATGGTGACCAGCGACACCAGCGAGGTGTCGCGATCGTCCTGAACCGCCGCCGCGTCCGCAGCCTCACTGAGCATCTGGGGAAGCCCGAGAGTCACTGCGACCAACCGCAGGAGCGCCACGATGGTGGTCAGCTGGATCACCGCGCCCGCGGCCAGGACGAGAATCACGCCCCATGCCCAGACCTCCGACACCTCGGTGGCGAGCAGAATCGAGAGTTGTTGCGCCGACCAGCCCAGCAGCATCAGGGCCAGCAGCGGGACCCACAACCGGGCGATCGTGCGTCCGGTGTGCTGGATCAGCGAGAGGAGTTCGGCGCCGAGTTGCGCCAGTGAACTACGCACGCCGACCATCGTTGCGATCTACCTCTTTTTCGCTGCTCCTGCCGCGACCGACCCCAAAAGCCCATTGAGGAATGCCGGGGAATCATCCGTGGAAAGATCCTGGCACAATGCCACCGCTTCAGCGAGAACAATCTCAGTCGCTGTGTCGGTATAGAGCAGTTCGTAAACGGCCAGCCGGGTCAGGTTCCGGTCGACCCGAGGCATCCGTCCCAGCGTCCAGCCTGCGGCCAGCGACCCGACGATGATCTCGTCGATGTCCGCAACGTTGGCAGCAACTCCTTCGACCAGCGCCACGGTGAACTCGCGCACCGGCGGAGTGTTCTCAGCCAGATGAGCGGCCAGCACGTCGCTGACCGGCAGTTCGCGCAGATCAGCTTCGAAAAGGATGTCGAGGGCGCGTTTGCGCGCCTTCGTCCGGGTGGAGCCGCGTTTGGTCGGTTCGGTCTCGGTCACCTCAGACACGACCGAGGTAGCTGCCGTCCCGGGTGTCCACCTTGACCTTTTCACCGGTGCTGATGAACAGCGGCACCTGGATCTGCAGGCCGGTCTCTACCGTGGCCGGCTTGGTGCCACCGGTGGAGCGGTCGCCCTGCAGGCCCGGCTCGGTGTAGGTGATCTCCAGCTCGACCGACGTCGGCAGATCGATGAACAGCGGGGTGCCCTCGTGCATCGCCACGGTGCCCAGGCCGTTCTCCAGCAGGTAGTTCTTGGCGTCGCCGACGACCTCTTCGGACAGCGCGAGCTGGTCGTAGGTCTCGGTGTCCATGAACACGTAGGCCTCGCCGTCGTGGTACAGGTACTGCATCTCACGGCGGTCGACATGCGCCGACTCGACCTTGACGTCGGAGTTGAACGTGCGATCGACCACCTTGCCGGTGAGCACGTGCTTCAGCTTGGACCGCACCACGGTGTTGCCCTTGCCCGGCTTGTGGTGCTGGAACCAGATGACGGTCCACAGCTGGCCGTCGAGGTCGAGGACCACACCGTTTTTCAGGTCGTTGGTGGAGATGGTTGCCACAGCTTGCCTGCTCTCGAAAAATAGGGGTAAATCGCGACGGCCTAGTCTAGCCAGCCGCGGCGCCACCCGCGAACTGGGCGCGTCAGCGGGCTGACTTCGCCTCTCGGCGAATCCCCTCCACGAGTGCGGCCTTGGCCTCGGCGCGGGGCAGCGAATGCTCCCGCATCCAGTCGGCGGCCTCGGCATTGCCTGCTTCGGCGAGGCCGTCGATGACCTGGGCGATCACTTCGGGCGACTTGTTCTGGCTCATCTTCGCCTTGCCGACCAGCTTGGTGATCCGCAACTCGACTCCCACGATCGAGCGCAGCAGGATCTCGACGGCCTCTTCGGGCATCGTGGTCACGGTGTCGTCGCCCTGAGCCAGGCTCAACTCGCGGACCGTCTGCAGCATCCACTCCGGCTCCGGGTGGGCGATGAGTTCGCCGTGGGCGTGGACGGTGACGTAGTTCCAGGTGGGCACGCTGACCGCTTCAGGACGACTCAGCCAGGCGGCGTCGATGTAATCGTCCGGCCCATTGACGATGAACAGCGCCTCGCCGGCGTCCTTCCACTGCGGATTCACCTTCGACACATGGCCGATCAGCCGCCCGTAGCCCTCGCCGGGCACGTACATCATCGGGATGAAGGTGGCCGCGAGTCCGTTCGGGCCGGTGGTCACCAGATCGCCGCCGCGCACCGGGGTGAGCAGTTCGATCGCCTGCTCGATGGTGAGCGCGAAGTGTTCGGGAATGTACATCAGGCCTCCACGATGGCGTTGTAGGAATCAGTCAGTAGGTCTTCGTCGACTTCGGTCAGAATCCGGGCCCGGGCCAGCCCGGTCAGCACCACGAAACGCAGGCGATGCCCGCGGGTCTTCTTGTCCAGATTCATGGCGGCGCGCAAGGCGGGCCAGTTCCCTGCCGGGTAGCTGATCGGCAGGCCGGCCAGCTGCAGAATCCGACGGTGCTCGGCCACCACGTCGGCGCCGATCAGGCCGCTGCGGTGAGCCAGTTCTGCGGCGAAGACCATCCCGATCGCCACGGCCTCGCCATGGCGGCGGGAAAACTGCTCGCGCGCCTCGATCGCGTGGGCCAGAGTGTGGCCGTAGTTCAGGATCTCGCGCCCGATGCCGGTGCTGCCGCCGCGCTCGGTGAAGTCGTCGCTGACCACGTCGGCCTTCACCTGAATGGCCCGCCGGATTAGTTCCCACTGCAAGTCGCTGCCCGCCTGCAGGGCGGTGCCCGGATCCTCGACGAAGGCGTGCAGAATCTGCGGGTCCACGATGAACCCGCACTTCAGCACCTCGGCCAGGCCGGCGCGGGCGTCGGCCTCGGGGAGGGTGGTCAAATAGCCCAGATCGCAGACCACCGCGAAGGGCTCGTAGAAGGCGCCGGCCAGGTTCTTGCCGGCAGGCAGATTGATGCCGGTCTTGCCGCCGACCGCGGCGTCCACCATACCCAGCAGGGTGGTGGGCAGAGCCACGTAACGCACGCCGCGCAGCCAGGTGGCCGCGACAAACCCGGCCAGGTCGGTGGTGGTGCCACCACCGAAGCCGACGATGGCGTCCGAGCGGGTGAAGCCGGCCTCGGCGAGTTGATCCCAGCAACGAGCCAGCACTTCCGGAGTCTTGGCCGCTTCGGCGTCCGGCACTTCGAGCGGCAGCAGCTCCTGGGTGAGCTCGGCGACCAGCTCAGGAATCCAGTGCGCCAGCGACGGCGGGTAGATCAGCGCGACCCGGTCCACTCCTTCCAGCAGCTGTGGCAGCAAGGTCGGCGCGCCGCGACCGATCAGCACCTGGTAGGGCGCAGCGGTGGCGACGTCCACCGTTTCCCACGTCATGAACCCTCCCCAGAAGCCAGAATGTGGTCAGCGATCGCATGGACGCCGACCCGGTCGGTGTCGATCACGGTGGTCGCCGCCTGTGCGTACCAGACTGCCCGCTCGGCGAGTTGGGCGTCCAGCGTGGTCCGGATGGCGGCCAGCACGTCCATGCCGAAGCGGGCCAGGCCGAGTCGCCGGGTTGCGGTCACCACCGAGGTCTGCAACCACACCACCGGCAGCCCTGCCACGGCCTCACGAACAACCGTGGACGTCAGCGCGCCGCTGCCCAGCGCCACCACGGCATCCTGGGTGAGCGCCTCGAGGCAGACACCCTCTTCCGCCTCACGGAAGGCCAGTTCGGAAACGGGGGCAGCGAGGAGTTCGGTGACAGTGCCACCGAGGCGCTCAGCAACGATCAGATCGGTATCGAGCATCGGCAGGCTCCACGCGTCGGCGACCAGCGCGGCCACGCTCGACTTACCCGAGGCGGGCATGCCGATCAGGACCAATCGCGCAGGGCTCACCCCAGCCGCCGCGCGGCCAGGTCGGCCAGGTAGGACTCGTAGTTGCGCCGGGTCTCGCCCACCGAGTCGCCGCCGAACTTCTCCAGCGCGACTTCGGCCAGCACCAGGGCGACCATGGCTTCAGCGACCACCCCGGCCGCCGGCACCGCGCACACATCGGAGCGCTGATGGTGCGCCGCAGCCGCCTCGCCAGTGGTCACGTCGATGGTCCGCAGAGCATTGGGCACGGTGGCGATGGGCTTCATCGCGGCACGCACCCGCAACGGCTCGCCATTGCTCATGCCACCCTCGGTGCCGCCGGAGCGGTTGGACAGCCGCGCGATGCCGGAGGCGCCGGGAACGATCTCGTCGTGGGCCGCACTCCCCCACGTCTGGGCCAGAGTGAACCCGTCGCCGACCTCGACACCCTTGATCGCCTGAATGCCCATCAGGGCACCGGCCAGCTTGGCGTCGAGGCGCCGATCACCCTGAATATGCGAGCCCAGGCCCGGAGGGACGTTGTAGGCGATGACTTCGACCACGCCGCCGACGGTGTCACCGGCCTGCTTGGCGGCGTCGATCTCGGCCAGCATCGCGTCCCGAGCCTGCGGATCGAAGCAGCGCACCGGGTCGGCATCGATCGCGGCCAGGTCGGACGCCTGCGGCAGCACGTCCGCGCCGGTGGCGACTGCCCCGATGCGGACCACATGACTGAGGATCGAAATCCCGAAAGCCTGCTGCAGGAAGTTCGCGGCCAGCCGTCCCAGCGCCACCCGGGCCGCGGTCTCCCGCGCGGAGGCGCGTTCCAGGATCGGTCGGGCCTCGTCCCAGTCGTACTTCTGCATGCCGGCCAGGTCGGCATGCCCCGGACGCGGCCGGGTCAGCGCCGCGTTGCGGGCCGACTCGGCCAGAACCTCGGCGTCCACCGGGTCGGCGGCCATCACCGCTTCCCACTTCGGCCACTCGGAGTTGCCGATCATGATCGCCACCGGGGAACCCAGGGTCTCCCCGTGGCGCACGCCGGCCAAAATCGTCACCTCATCGGCTTCGAACTTCATCCGGGCGCCCCGGCCGACGCCGAGTCGACGGCGCGCGAGCGCGTCGGCGATGTCAGCGGTGGTCACCGTCACATGGGCCGGCAGGCCTTCGATCGTGGCCACCAGGGCCGGGCCGTGGGACTCCCCCGCGGTCAGATAGCGCAACATTCAGACCCCGTCACTTGCCGTTGCACTTGTCGCGGTTGGCCTGCGATGCCGCGCACCAGTCCTGCAGCTTCTGGCCGTTGGCATTGTGCTCGGCCAGATTGTTGGTGAACAGTGTCTCGCCGGTGTCGAGGTTGATCACGGTGAAGAAGAGCCAATCGCCATCGGCGGGATGAAGCACGGCGTCCAGCGACTTCTTCGACGGTGACGCGATCGGGCCCTTGGGTAGACCGGCGTACTTGTAGGTGTTGTAGGGCGAGTCGAGTCTGCGCTCGGCGAGGGTGGTGAACACCCGCCCGGTGATGTTGTTGGCGTAGGCGACGGTCGCGTCCGACTCCAGCTTCTTCTTCTGCGCGAGGCGGTTGAGGAACACCCGGGCGATCTTGGGCCGGTCGGCGTCGTTGGTGCCGGCCTCACGCTCGATGATGCTGGCCAGGACGACCACTTCGTACGGGCTGAGTTTGACCGCCGATGCACCCGCTTCGAGATTGAGGGAGGTGGCCACATCGTTGAAGTGGCTGGTGGCGACCTTGATCACGGCCTGGGCGTTGCCGCCGTCAGGGATCTCGTAGGTCTCGGGGAAGAGGAAACCCTCCAGGCCGTGCTTGGCCCACTTGGGCAGGCCGAGGTTCTTCCAGTCCTTGACCGCTGCGGTCACTTCGGCCTCAGAGAGGTTCGCGGCCTTGGCAATCACCGGGATCTGCTGCTCCACCCGGCGACCGTCCTTCAGGGTCATCCAGTTGCGGGCCAGGTTCTTCACGTCGAGCAGCATGTTCAGCGCGGTGGCCGCGGGCAGCTGGGTCTTCAGGTTGTACTTGCCGGCCTGAATCTGCTTGGAGTTAGGGTTCGCAGCGGCGGCGTGAGTGAAGGCCTTGGTCGACTTGACCACGCCGGCAGCGACGAGCAGCTCACCGATCTTGCTGGAGTTGGCTCCCTTGGGGATCACCACGACCACCGCGGTCCCGCCGGTGCCTTCGTAGTCGTCAGCGGTGGAGTAGTCCTTCCATGCGGCCGCGGCCTTGCTGAACAGGAACCAGCCACCGCCCACCAGGATGACGAAGGACAGAATCACCGCGAAGGCCGACCGTGCCCGATAGCCGACTTCCTTGAAGTCGACCTCACCGGTTTCCGGATCGCGCCACTCGCCTGGATTGGAACCGCTCATGCCGTCTCGTCCTTCCCTGGACTATCCCTGTGCGTCCACCAGCCGCCCCGCAGGACGTCCGGTGTTGCGCTCGAAGGTAAGTGCTGTGTCCAAGAGTGCCACAGCCGCTGCTTGATCGATCACTGCACGCTGCCGCCGGGTATTGCGTCCGCTGGCCGACAACTGGCGCGACGCCGAGGCGGTGGTCAAACGCTCGTCGACCAGTCGCACCGGCACCTCACCGAGCGTGGCTGCCAGTGTCTCGGCGATCTCGCGCATGGCC
>CAZLJN010000086.1:0-8735 GCA_964559815.1 uncultured Propionibacteriaceae bacterium | reverse complement strand
GGCCTGGACGTCCGCCGGTGGCACCGGTGGCCAGCAGCACCGCGCGAGCAGCGAAAGCCCGCCAGGAGGCGTCTGGGGCCCCGGCAGCGACCCGGGTGGTGAAGCGAGTGAAGCCATCGAACAACCGTCCCTGGTCGGTGGCCTGATTCGCACCCACCCCGATCAGCCAGCTGGGTCGATCGGCGGAGATCACCAGCAGCGGCACGCCGGCATGGTGGGCCTCCAGAACCGGCGGTAGCAGGTTCGCCACCGCAGTCCCGGACGTGGTCACCACCGCGGTGGCGCGTCCGCTGCCCTTGGCCAGGCCCAGGGCCAGGAATCCGGCGCTGCGCTCGTCCACCCGGACGTGCAGCCGGAGCCGACCGGCGCGGGCGGTCGCGTCCAGACACAGCGCCAGCGGCGCACTGCGCGATCCCGGCGCCAGCACCACGTCGGTGACGCCTTGGGCGAGCAGTTGCCCGATCACCGTGCGGGCGCACCGGCTGGATTCACTCACCGTTCCTCCTGAGGTCTTCCGGCAGCAGCGACCACCGGTCCAACCAGCGTTGCTGGGTGGCGGGATCAGCCTGCCACCCCGTCGCCGTGGGCGTCACCGGCCTGACCGGGATCATCCCGTCGACCGCGACCAGCGGCTCATCGGTCACCTCGGCGGTGAACATGGTGGCGGTGTTCAGCCCGCAGGCGTACGGAAGTTCGGGCAGAGCAGCGGCCAGCGCCACCCCAGCGGCCAGACCCACCGAGCTCTCCAACGCCGAGGACACCACCACCGGCAGCCCGAGTCGCTCGGCCAACTCCAGGCAGCGCCACACCCCGCCCAGCGGCTGAACCTTCAGCACGGCGATGTCGGCAGCGGCCAGTTCGACCACCCGCTCCGGGTCACCCGAGCGACGAATGCTCTCATCAGCGGCGATCGGCACCTGTACCCCGGCCCGAGCCAGTCGCACCCGCAGCTGGGCCAACTCCTCGACGCCTGCGCACGGCTGCTCGGCGTACTCCAACTCGAAGCGGGCCAACGCGGTCAGCCGGCGCTGCGCCTCGTCCACATCCCAGGCCCCGTTGGCGTCGACGCGCACCCGCCCCTGCGGCCCCAGGGCGTCGCGGACGGCCTCGACCCGCTCCAGGTCGTCGCTGAGGGTCTGTCCAGGTTCGGCGACCTTGACCTTCGCCGTGCGGCAGCCGGACGCGGCCACCAGGCGGTGGGCGGCCTCAGCGCCGATGGCCGGGACGGTGGCGTTCACCGGCACCTGGTCGCGGACCGGTGCGGGAAAGCCGAGGTAGGCCGCCTCCCAGGCGGCCCGCCACCATTGGCCGATCTCGGGGTAGTCGTAGTCGGCGAACGGGCTCCACTCGGCCCAGCCGGCCGGGCCGCGGAAGATCAGGCCCTCGCGCACGTCGATCCGGCGGAAGCGGTTCCGCAGCGGCAGCGAGTAGGCCTGGAGGTTCATCGACTCAGTGGCCGATCCACAGGCCCGCGAACACGCCCACCGCGCACAGCAACTCCGCGACTCCGGTCTGCTTCAGCACCGGGATCAGCTGCCCGCCGGACGCGCCGCCGATCACCGCCCGGACGGTGCCGGCCAGGGGCAGCACCATCAGCAGTCCGAGCAGCGCCCACCAGGTGGTCAAGGCGGCGATCGCCACCACCCCGGCGACCGCGCAGGCCAGCAGAGCGACGAAGAACCACCGAGTGTTGCGATCGCCGAGCCGGGTGGCCAGGGTGCGCTTGCCGGAGGTCCGGTCGCCGTCCAGGTCGCGCAGGTTGTTGGCCACCAGGATCGCGCAGGCCAGGGCGCCGATCGCGATGGCGGTCAGCCAGGCGGTCAGCGAGACCGTCCCGACCTGGATGTAGACGGTGCCGCCGACGGCGACCAGGCCGAAGAAGATGAAGACGAACAGCTCCCCCAGCCCCAGATAGCCGTAGGGGTGGCGTCCGCCGGTGTAGTACCAGGCGGCGGCGATCGAGATCGCGCCGACGACCAGCAGCCACCAGTAGCCGGTGACCACGACGATCGCCAGCCCGGCCACCGCCGCGACCGCGAAGGACGCGATCGCCGCAGCCTGCACCTGTTTCGGCGCGGCCGCACCCGAGCCCACCAGTCGCATCGGTCCGACCCGATCGGCGTCGGTGCCGCGGATTCCGTCGGAGTAGTCGTTGGCGTAGTTGACGCCCACTTGCAGACTCAGGGTGACCACCAGTGCCAGCGCTGCCGGGATCACGGCGATGCCACCCTCGAACGCAGCCACCGCCGAGCCGGCCAGGACGGGGGCTACCGCCGCCGGGAGGGTTCGAGGACGGGCACCTTCGACCCACTCAGCCAACGTCGCCATGCACACCCTCCTGCCAGGCCCGCAAGAGTGCGGCCCGGTCGATCTTGCCTAGGGATGTGTACGCCATCGACGGCACCTGCCGCAATTCCTTGGGGACGGCCACCCGTCCGAGCACGTCGCCGACCCGCGCCCGCAGATCCTCCAGGGTGATCGCAGACGTCGTCACGGCGACCACTCGCTGACCCCAGCGCGGATCGGGAACCGCCAACAGTACCGGGCCGCCGGCGCCTGCCCCGCCGAAGACGGCGTCGCAGGCCCGCTGGGCCCAGGCCAGATCGACCTTCTCGCCACCGGAGATGACCACGTCGTCGAGTCGTCCCAGCACTTCCAGGCGGCCATCGACCATGCGGCCACGATCGGCGGTGGTGACCATGTCGCCGTGTAGCACCTGGGCGGTGAGTTCGGGGCGCAGACGGTAGCCGGAGAAGACCATCGGCCCGCGTAGCAGGATCCGCTCGTCGTCGAGTTCGACGCCGACCCCGTCCAAGGCGACGCCGTCGTAGACGCACCCTCCGCAGGTCTCGCTGGCGCCGTAGGTGGTGACGACCCGCAGTCCGGCCGTCCGGGCGCGGTCGAGGAGTTCAGGATTGACTGCGCTGCCGCCGAGCAGGATCGCCTGGTAGCCGGCCAGGCGGGCCACGATCTCGGGGGCGTTCAGCGCTTGGTGGAGTTGGGCGGCGACCAGCGACAGGTAGCTGCGTGCACCGGCGTCGGGCAGGTCGGCCAGGTCGGGTCGGACCAGGCTGACCCGGGTTCCGGCGACCACCGCCCGGGCGATGGTCATCAGCCCGGCGACGTGCTGGGTGGGCAGTGCGCAGACCCAGTCCCCCGGCCCGCCCAGGCGGGCATGGGTGGCCTCGGCTGCGAAACGGATCGCCGTGGCCGAGAGCACCACCGCCTTCGGGGTACCGGTCGTGCCGGAAGTGGGGACCACCAGTGCCGCGTCCGGTTCGGCGACCGGCTGCCCCAGCCCGAGGGCCGGTTCGAGACGCGGGTCGCACACCGGCGCCAGCGGCCCTCCACCTGAGAGCGCCTGCGCGATGCCGTCCACCAGCGCCGCGCCCGCCAGTTGCCTGAGCTGCATCCGTCCAGCCTAGGCCTGATCGCCTCCCCCAGGCGGGTGACAAGGCCGAACCGATCCCCATCCCACCGGACGTCCGACCGCCCGATGGGATGTCCACGCCTAGGGAAAACCGCTCACCTGAGAGTTCCTGAGAAAATTAATGTGAAATACTCAGGGACGTGGGTGTACCTCGTTGGATGAAGCTAGGGGCGATTGCAGCGACGGCCGTAGTGACGTTGGCTCCAATCGTGCCGACGTCGGCTCATGCCGATGCTGCGACTGCTGACGCCTTGGCGCAACTGTTCGCCATGCGCGCCGATCTGCTGGCCGAGCGCAACCAAGCCATTGTCATCGGCGCCGCCGGCATCGAAGCCCGCCACCTCGCACGGGTGAAGGAACTCGGCTACGAGCCCGGCACCACCGACCCGCGCGAGATCGCCCGCCAGATGGCGCAGAACAAGTACAACTGGGGTGCGGATCAGTTCGCCTGCTACAACAACATCATCATCCGCGAGAGCAACTGGATCGTCACCGCCGACAACCCGCACTCCTCGGCCTACGGCATCCCGCAGGCACTGCCCGGCAGCAAGATGGCGTCCTTCGGCTCCGACTGGCGCACCAACCCGGCCACCCAGATCGCCTGGGGCCTGTCGTACGTGAAGAGCCGCTACGGCACCCCGTGCGAAGCCTGGTCGTTCAAGCACGCCCACGGCTGGTACTGAGCACTCACTGCCCATTCCCACAGCAGCGCCCGGGTCGATCTCGACCCGGGCGTTGCTACTTTGTGGGCTTACTGGTGGGGCTCGACCGGCGGAACGATGCCGTCCTCGATCGCCCGACGGAACAGGTCGAGCTTGCTGGCAGCAGGACGGTTCACATTGGTGTACTTCACCCGGATGCGCTTCAGGTACTCCTTGACGCTGTTCTCGGTGATGGTGAGGCGCTCGGCGACCTCGGGAACCTCGAAGCCGCCGGCATACAGCGCCAGCACTTCACGTTCACGGGGCCCAAGGTTCGCAGCCACATAGGAGGCATCGCCTTCGATCGCAGCCAGGATCTCCTGGCTGATCACGACCTGACCATCAGCGACCGCCTCGATCGAGGCGATGGTCACCGAAATCGGCTCAGCTTTGCGACACACACCGGCTGCACCGCCGGCCAGGGCGCGACGCAGCAGCCGGACGTTGTCAGCGATGGAGTACACCAGCACCTTGTAGCCGGACTCGATGAGGCGTTCGGCGTTCACCAGGGGGTCGGAGCCGTCGTCGAGCTGCAGGTCCAGCAGCACCACTTCGGCCTCGGGCATACGCTCCAGGAACTCGTCCACCGTGGCTGCGCCGGCGACCAAAGTGACCTCGTGACCGGGCTGGGTCTTCAAGGCTGCGGACATGCCAATACGAATGGCTTCATGGTCATCGATTACCGCGGTGTTGATCATGGCCGAAAGCCTAACGCGTGTTCACCTGACCGCGGGCGTCCAAGCCCACCAACTCGCTGGTGCCGTCTTCGCGTACCGCCAGGACAGTCACCACATCGTCGTACCCCTCGGGGGCGGCGCGCGCCACCACCTTCTTGGTGTTGGAGTCGGTGAGCAGCCGGCTCAGATGCTGGGTCAGGGCGGCCCGAACGTCCTCGGGCAGGCGGGTGCCGCGACTGTCGACCAGCCGGACGTCCACGCCACGTCCGCGGGCCACCTCGATGGCGTCGGAGGTGAGCTCGGTGACCAGGTTGCCGGCGCGCATCGCGTCGCGCAGTCGAGACTCCTGCGCCAGGCAGGCGTCCCGCTCGGCCTGGGTGAGTTCGTAGTTCGGGTCGGCGATCCGGGTCAGCAACGGGCCGACCTGGGCGCGCAGCTGGGTCAGCCAGACATCGCGCAGCACCATCTTGGAGAAGCTCTGGGCGATCGCCCGGTTGGCTGCCGCCGAGGAGCGCCGCGAGGCGGTCATCCGGTCGGCCATCTCGATCAGCCAGGTCTGCAGCAGCTGGGCCACCAGCATCCACGAGAACGGTCCGAAGCCGACCCGCAGGACGTCGCCGGCACCTAGACCCTGAGTGATCGCCCAGACCGCGGAGACCAGGGCGTACAGCCCCACACCGACCCAGGCGACCCGTTCGCGTCCGCGCACCAGCACAGCGACCAGCAGCACCATCACCACGGTGCTGTGCCAGGTGGCGTAGCCGGGCCAGTCATGCTCGGGCAGCACCGACTGCACCAGCAGGGTCACCCCGATCAGCAGGCCGACCACCGTCCAGGCGGCGGCCAGGTTCATCGGGTTCTTGTCGGAGCGGCGCAGCGTGACCACGGTGGCGATGATCGCCAACACTTGGGCGGCGAACACCGGCCAGGCCAAGGTGACCCGGTCGAGGCTGGTCCAGCCGAGCAGGAACTGCAGCACCACCACGATCCAGATCAGCCGGATCAGCGGCGGGCGGGTCAGCTCGGGGATCTCGGGCATCCGGCGGGTCCGGTGCTCCTTCACCTCCGGCTCGGCGGCGACCTTCGGCTGCTCGCCGCGGGACCCCCAGCTCAGGTTGACCGTGGTGCCCTCCCCCGGCTTGGACAAGATCTCGGCGTGCCCGCCGATCGCCCACATCCGATAGACCACCGAGACCTGCAGGCCGAGGCGGCGCTTGGGCACCTGCTCGGGGTCGAAGCCCACGCCGTCGTCGGCGATCGAGATCAGCACCTCACCAGGGGTGGGGCTGGCCAGGGTCACTTCGACGTTCTTGGCCTGGGAATGTTTGGCGACGTTGAGGGCCACCTCGCGCACCACCATGCCCAGCGTGCTGGCCACATGCTGCGGGACGGCCAACTCGTCCAGGCTGGAGGTGATCTTGGCCTGCGGCACGAGGGCGCCGACAACATCGGTGACCAGCCAGTTGAGCTGATCGCCGGTCACCGGCAGCCGCGCCTCGGCGGGCGCTTCGGCCTCGGCCAGACGGTCGACGGCTCGTTGGGCCTGGGCGGACACATGGGCGTCGTTCGGGTTCTGGGCGGCGGCCACCAGGGTGGTCATCACCTCGTCATGGACGATGCCGTCGAGGCGGTGGCGTTCTTCGAGCAGCGCCTCGTCAATCGCGGCCGCGGTGGATTCGCGATGCGAGGCGTACTCGATCTCGTCCAGGCTCTTGAAGGCATTGCCGACCACGCCGAGCGCGACGATGACCACCGAGGAGTTCATCACCAGCACGATCATGTCCTGCACCGCGCCCAGTAGCGTCGCGCCTTGTCCGGACGGGGTCATCCGCACCACGGCGAACAACAGGCCCGCGGCGATCGCGTACCCGAAGCCCCACGCGGTGCCACTGGTGACGGCCAGACACACCGCCGCCACCCCCAGGCAGACCCACAACCAGGGGCTGGAGGTGGCCGGCGCTGCCGACTGCCAGGCGATCGGCCAGGTGATCAGGCCGATCGAGACCAGCGCCACATAGACCAGCGCCCAGCCGCGCAACCGGCGTCCCAGGAAGCTGAAGATCATCATCCCGATCGAGGTGATGACGATGCCGCCACCGATGCTGATCGTCCACCAGGGCGCCAGGAACGGGATCTGGGCGGCCGCGCCGAAGGCGGCGGGGATCAGGGTGCCCAGACAGAACAGGGCGACACCCCGCTCGACCCAGGCGGTGAGTTGTCCAGCTTGCAGATTCAGCTTCATCGAATGCCCTATCGGCTCCAGTCCACCAATTGGTCGCCTTCGTGGACGCCATCAGGCCAGACGGCTCGCACGATACCGGCTGCGGCCAGCGCTTTGCGGCAGCCGGGGCACGGCGGGTCGGTGATGTAGGCGGTTGCGCCCTTGGTGTCCCTGGTGGCGAACAGCAGGGCGTTCACTTCAGCGTGGATCGCAATACAGAATCCCGCAGTGCCGGGACGGTCGTAGTCGCCCAACCCGGGCACCTGGTCGTAGCCGAGCTGGCCACGCGGGCAGGCGCCCTCCAGACAGTCGGGATGGCCGGGCGCCGCTCCGTTGTAGCCGGTCGCGATGATCCGGCGTTCCATCACCAGGACCGCTCCGACGCGGCGACGAGTGCATTTCGCGCGCGCCGAAACGGCCTGGGCGATGTTGAGGAAATACTCGTCCCAGCCCGGCACCTGTGGCTCGCTCATCACTCTCCTGATCGCAATCCGTTGGCCATGTTCGTTCGATGCGATTCAAGCGTGCAACAGGTTATCCCGGCTGGCGACTCATTCCCATTCAGTTGAACGCATTGCTCATGGCGAGGTTGGGGTCTTGACGAGTGGCGGTCAGACCCTGTTGGGCCATGAAGTCGGCCATCGCGGCCCACTGCGCAGCGTCGAGCTTGCCGCTGACCGCACCGTTGATCGTCCACAGCGGGACGGTGGCCGCCAGTGTCGCCTGCGCCGCCTTGGCTCCCGCAGGCGTCCCGAGGTCGGGGACGTAGCTGGCCGAGACCGCCAGGGCGTGGTTCTGATCGGCGACCACCGAGGACACCCCGGACAGCGTGCCGGCCACGACGGCCTTGACGACATCAGGGTGGGCAGCGGCGTAGTCGGCGGTGGTGACCAGCGAGGCCGACACCAGCGGGACGGTGCCGGTGGCGACCGGGATGCTGCGGATCGGCGTACCGGCCAGGCCGAACTGCACCGCGTCGTTATTGCTGAAGCCGACGATGGCGTCCACCTTGCCGGTCGACAGCGCGGCGACCTGGGTGTAGCCGATCTCCTTGATGGTCACGTCGGCCTCGGTCAACCCGGCCGACTTCAAGGCCACCAGCAGAGCGAACCAGCTCTCGCCGTACTTGCCGGGAAGCCCGATGGTGCGGCCCTTGAGGTCGGCCAGCGTGGTGATCGGCGAGCCGTTCGCCACGATGATCTGCACCGGGTAGTCGTGGTAGTACGCCGCGACCGTCACCAGGTTCATGCCCTGGGATCGGGCCTGCAGCACTTCGTCGCCGCCGGCGACCACGAACTGCTCTCCCCCGGTGGTCAGCGCGGTGAACAGCCCCTCGGAGGTGCCGTGGTGGCGCAGCGTCGGGGCCACTCCCGCCTTGGTGTAGCTGCCGTCGGCCATGGCCGCGTAGAAGGGGCTGAACTGCACGTTGGGGATGTAGCTCAGGCCGATCGTCGGTGCGGCCGCCGCGCTGGACGGCGCCGGGGTGGCGCTGCAGCCGACAAGGGCGACCGCCAGGACGGCAGTCAGGGCAAGGAGCAGGCGTTTCATCATGACCTTTCGGTTCGAGGGTTGAGTGAAGCGACAATCCGGGAGCGGCGCTCGGCCACCAGGACAGCAATGAAGGCGGCCGAGGCCAGCAGGGCGAGCCAGATGATGGTGGCGATCATCCCGGCGGTGTCGACGTTGTTGCGCTGGACGGTCAGCAC
>CAZLJN010000085.1:0-8777 GCA_964559815.1 uncultured Propionibacteriaceae bacterium | reverse complement strand
CTGGTGGTCTCGGCCTCCAGCATCAGCGGGCTCGCCGATGCCGCCCAGGCCGTCCAGATCACGGTGCAGGCAGCGAAGCCGGAGAATCACCTGCTGCTGATCGCGCGCACCGGTCGCAATGTCAACGTGTTCGACTTCGTCACCGCCAACGGCGTCCCGGTCACCACCGCGGCGCAGATCGCCACCAGTTCGCTGAACCGTCAGTGCGGCGCCGGCGGCACCTGCCCAACCTCGGTGAGCGTGGCCTCGTCGCTGCCGGCCGCCGGCACTCCCGCCGGCTGGCTGGTCCCCGCAGACCTGCCCCGGATCACCCCCGGCGCGGGCAAGTGGAATGCCAACGACTGGCCGACCATCATGACCAAGGGAACTCAGTGCGAGGGCACCGATCTGACCAGGGTGGCAGACACCACCGCAGCTGGTCAGCGCGCCCTGATTCTGACCGGTGATCCCCTGACGCCGCCGGACTTCGGTGTCGACGAGGTCGTCTACACCTTCGCCGAGACCAAGCCGGCCAGTTCGCTGGCCACCGGTCTGATCAAGGCGATCAACGGCTGCTCCACCCAGCTACCGACCGCGACCGTCACCGACGGTCCGGACGTCCGGGGCACCGGCGCCAACGGCACGGTGGTCTCGGGACGCACCTGGAAGATCACCCACAAGACCAACACCTCCACCATCATCTACCGGGTGGCAGTGGTGAGTTCGGGAACCCGGGTGACCTACCTGGTGGAGACGCCGTCGAAGACCTTCGACTTCACCGACGCCGACTGGACGGCGATCGCTCTGCGGGCCGGCCAGCGGGCCACCCAGGCCGGCTGAGCCCCGAAGGGCTCGGCCTCAGCCGAGTTCGGCGACCACCTGCCGCACCAGGTTCGCGGTCTCGCTGGGCGTGTGCCCGACCCGGACGCCGACGGCCTCGAATGCCGCCTTCTTGGCTGCGGCCGTCCCGGCCGAACCGGTGACGATCGCACCGGCATGGCCCATGGTCTTGCCCACCGGGGCGGTGAACCCGGCCACGTAGGCGACCACCGGTTTGGTGACATGCTCGGCGATGTAGGCCGCGGCCCGCTCCTCGGCATCTCCCCCGATCTCACCGATCAGCACGATCGCCCGGGTTTCCGGGTCGGCCTCGAACGCGGCCAGCACATCGATGTGGGACGTCCCGTTCACCGGGTCGCCCCCGATGCCTACCGCACTCGAGAAGCCGAGATCCCGCAGTTCGTACATCATCTGATAGGTCAGCGTGCCGGACTTCGAGATCAGACCGATCGGACCAGGACCGGCGATGTTGGGCGGGATGATGCCGAGGTTCGACTTGCCGGGGCTGATCAGGCCGGGGCAGTTCGGTCCGATCACCCGGGTGTGGCCGGCGCGTCGGGCGTGCGCCACGAACTCGGCGGTGTCAGCGACGGCCACACCTTCGGTGATCACCACCACCAGGTCCAATCCGGCGTCGATCGCCTCCAGCGCGGCCACCTTGGTGTGCGGTGCGGGCACGAAGATCACCGACGTGTTCGCCCCGGTCGCAGCGACGGCCTCGGCGACGGTGTTGAACACCGGCACCGGGTCCTCTTCGAATCTGATCGACTGTCCGCCCTTTCCGGGCGTCACCCCGGCGACCACCTGGGTGCCGGCGTCGACCATTCGTTGGGTGTGCTTGTGACCTTCTGCGCCGGTCATTCCCTGCACGATCACCTTGGAGCTGAGATCCAGCCACACCGACATCTGTCGTCCTCCTAGTCCGCTGCCAGTTCGGCAGCCCGCCGGGCGGCGGCGTCCATCGTGTCGGCCAACTCCACCAGCGGATGGGCAGCCTCAATCAGCATGTGGCGTCCGATCTCGACGGCGTTGCCGTCCAGCCGGACGACGATCGGCTTGCTCGCCTTGTCCCCGAGCATTGTCAGGGCGTCATTGATGCCCTTGGCGACTTCGGAACAGGCGGTGATGCCACCGAACACGTTCACCAGCACCACCCGCACCTGGGGGTCGGCCAGGATGATCTCCAGCCCGTTGGCCATCACGCTCGCCGAGGCGCCGCCCCCGATGTCGAGGAAGTTGGCCGGACGGGGCTTGCCGGGCAGGCCGTCACCGGCGGCGGCCACCACGTCGAGCGTGCTCATCACCAGTCCGGCGCCGTTGCCGATGACACCCACGGTGCCGTCGAGCTTGACGTAGTTCAGGCCCTTCTCCTTGGCCCGCACTTCGAGCGGGTCGGCACCCGAGCCTTCGGCGTACTGCTCCCACTCCGGGTGCCGGAAGGCGGCGTTGTCGTCGAGGGTGATCTTGCCGTCGAGGGCGATGATCGCTCCGTCGCCGGTCTTCACCAGCGGGTTCACCTCGACCAGGGTGGCGTCGTTGTCGGCATAGACCCGGCCGAGGGCGACCAGCACCTCGGCGATCGCGGCCCGCTCGCCGGCGTCGAATCCGGCATCGGCGACGATCTGCGCGGCGGTGGCTGCGTCCAGGCCGACCAGCGGATCGACCGGGGTGCGGATCAGCGCGCCGGGCCGCTCGACCGCCAGCGTCTCGATATCCACTCCGCCCTCGCGACTGCACATCGCCAGGTAGCCGCCGCTGGAGCGGTCCAGCAGCAACGAGAAGTAGTACTCCTCGGCGATGTCGGCACCGGCGGCCACCATCACCTGGTTGACCTGGTGCCCTCGAATGTTCAGACCGAGGATCTCGCCAGCGCGCTCGCCGGCCTCCTGCGGGCTGCGGGCCAGCTTCACCCCGCCCGCCTTACCGCGTCCGCCGGTCTTGACCTGTGCCTTCACCACCACCACCGGGGTGCCGATCTCGACAGCGGCGGCTGAGGCCTGCTCCGGGGTGCGGGCCACCCGCCCCGGCAGGACGGGCACCCCACCGGCCTCGAACAGGTCGCGGGCCTGATACTCGAAAAGATCCACTCTGACTCCTCGTCGTCACCGGGGTAACCGGGCCACGTCTGAGACTATTCCGCAGGCGCCGATGAGGGGGGATCCGCGGGTCGCACGCGCGCCGCAGAGGATTCCCTCTGACCGAAGCTGAGAAAGTTCCTGAGAAATGCTAAGCTCTGTCTTGCCCATCAGGGGCAGGCGGACAAGTACTCAAGCCGGGGGTCAGGTGAACAACCAGGAAACGCGTGCTGACAAGGCACGACGCGCGCTTCCCTCCGAGCCTCGTCGATTCTCCGGCGAGGTGCTGCATTCGCTCCTCCGCCGCGGCGCCGCCGTCGTGGTTGTCTCAGGAATCGGACTGGCCGGTCTGGCAACTTTCACCGCTTCGGCTGGTTCCACCAACGCCTACGCTGTCTCCCCGCTGGGCATTTCGAGCATGGGCACCGACTTCGGTGCCGACAAGCCGGCCAGCGTCGAAGACCTGGCCGTTCAGCGCGTCGCCGCGCTGAACGCCGAAAGCTCCGAGATCGGCACCGCCGCGGGCGAGCAGGCCAGCGCCCAGCGCCTGCAGGCCATGGGCGCCAACGCCACCAAGCTGGAAGCTGAGAATGAGCGGCTCCGCACACTGACCAAGTTCTTCTGGCCGACCGACGGCGGCGTCAGCTCCCCCTACGGAATGCGGATGCACCCGATCCTGCACTACTACCGCATGCATGACGGCGACGACATCGGCGGGGCCTGCGGCCAGCCGATCTGGGCGGCGCAGTCCGGCGTGGTGGTGAAGGCCGAGATGGGCTACAACGGCGGCTCGGGCAACAACGTCCGCATCGACAACGGTGACATCAACGGCGACAACGTCCAGACCGGCTACCTGCACATGAGCAAGTTCGTGGTCAACGTTGGCGAGAAGGTCGAAAAGGGCCAGGTCATCGGGTACGTCGGCAGCACCGGCCTTTCCACCGCCTGCCACCTGCACTTCTCGCTCTACGTCAACGGCGCCGGTTCCGACCCGATGAAGTACATCGGCTGGAACCTGACCTCCAAGGATTCGACCAAGAAGGACGAGAAGAAGTCGTCCACCGACTCCTCGGCATCCAGCACCCCTTCGGGCGCCCCCACCGCCGGCTGAGCAGCGCTCGCCCGACCGTCCGGCTATCCAGCGCCGGGTTCCTTTTCGATTACAGCTTCTCCATCGGCGCATGCTTCAGTGACAGCCGCTTGATCCCGACCGATCCGAAGTCGACATCAGCCTTGGCCGCATCTCCAGCACCATGGACGGCGATCACCGTGCCCATGCCGAACGAGGTGTGCAGCACCCGCTCCCCCACCTCGACCGACGCCACCGTCTTGATCGCCGGCCGGGCGCCGAAGCTCGGCGCGGTGCCGGTGGTGCGCACCGGGGCCGGACGACGCTCGCCATAGCTGGTCCGCGGCACGAAAGCCGGACGCGAGGCGTCCAGGTTGCGCCAGTCGACCAGGTGCGCCGGAATCTCGTCGGTGAAGCGACTGGCCGGGTTGTAGCGCGGTGTGCCCCACATTGTCCGGACGGTGGCGCGGCTGAGGTACAGCCGCTTGCGCGCCCGGGTGATGCCCACATAGGCCAGCCGTCGCTCCTCGGCCAGCTCGGCCGGGTCGTACATGGCCCGCTCGTGAGGGAAGATGCCCTCCTCGAAGCCGGTCAGGAACACCGTGTCGAACTCCAGGCCCTTGGCGGTGTGCAAGGTCATCAACGTGACTACGCCGGCGGCGTCGGGGTCGTGATCGGGGATCGAATCGGAATCGGCCACCAGGGCGATCCGCTCCAGGAAGGCCGGCAGCGAATCGTCCGGCTCCGGGGCGGCGGCCGCCAGCTCGGCAGCCAACTCGGCGTCTTCCGTGTCGGCGTCAGGCAGGTCGACGGCGTGCGCGGCGGCGACGAACTCCTGGGCCACGCTGACCAGTTCGATCACGTTCTCCAGGCGGGTCTCGTCTTGGGGATCGGTCGAGGCGGCCAACTCGTCGGTGTAACCGGAGGCCTTCATCAGACTGGCCAGCACCTGATCGGCAGGGACGCCGTCGGCGACCTGGCGACGATGATCGGCCATCATCGTGGCGAAGGCCTGAATCTGACTCAACGACCTGCTGGCCAGGGCGGGCACCTGATCGGCCCGCTCAAGAGCGACACCGAAGGAGATCTTCTCGCTGGCCGCGTACGCCTCGATCAGCGCCTCAGCACGGTCGCCGATGCCGCGCTTGGGCACGTTCAGCACCCGGCGCACCGACACGTCGTCGTCGATGTTGGCCACCGCGCGCAAGTAGGAGATCGCGTCGCGGATCTCCTTGCGCTCGTAGAACCGGACGCCGCCGACCACCCGGTAGGGCAGACCCACCCGGATGAAGCGCTCTTCGAAAGCTCTGGATTGGGCGTTGGTGCGGTAGAAGACCGCCACGTCGCCGTACTTGCCGCCGGCATCGGACAGGTTGTCGATCTCGGTGGCCACGAACTGGGCTTCGGCATGCTCGGTGTCGGCGACATAGCCGACCAGCAGGTCACCGTCGCCGGCCTCCGACCACAGCCGCTTGGCCGGACGGTCAGGGTTGCGAGTGATCACTGCATTGGCCGCGTTCAGGATGTTCTGGGTGGAGCGATAGTTCTGCTCCAGCACGATGGTGCGAGCTCCGGGGAAGTCGGTCTCGAAGTCGAGGATGTTGCGGATCGTCGCGCCCCGGAAGGCGTAGATCGACTGGTCGGAGTCACCGACCACCATCAACTCCGGCGGCTCGATCGAGCCGACCGGGGCATCGGCCAGTTCCCCGCACAGTTCGCGGATCAGCGCGTACTGGGCGTGGTTGGTGTCCTGGTACTCGTCGACCAGCACCTGGCGGAACCGGCGGCGGTACTGCTCACGGACGTCCGGGAAGGCCTGCAGCAGGTGCACCGTGGTCATGATCAGGTCGTCGAAGTCGAGCGCGTTGGCCGCGGTCAGTCGACGCTGGTACTCGGCGTACGCCTCGGCGTAGATCTCCTCGTTCGGACCGGACGCGGTGCTGGCGGCGGACTCATGATCGATCAGTTCGTTCTTGCAGTTCGACACCCAGTTCAGCACCGTCCGCACCGGGTAGCGCTTCGGGTCGCGGTCCTGATCGCGCAGCACCAGCTGCATCAGCCGCTTGGCGTCGGTGTCGTCGTAGATCGAGAAGCTGCGGGCCAGCCCGAAGCGTCCGATTTCGGCGCGCAGAATGCGCACACAGGCCGAGTGAAAGGTGGAGACCCACATCAGCTTGGCCCTGGCGCCGACCAGGTCGACCACCCGGGAGCGCATCTCGGCGGCCGCCTTGTTGGTGAAGGTGATCGCCAGGATCGAGCCCGGATGGACGCCACGCACCCCGACCAGGTGGGCGATCCGCCGGGTCAGCACTCGGGTCTTGCCCGAACCGGCGCCGGCGACCACCAGCACCGGGCTGCCGGCGTGGATCACGGCCTCCAGCTGCGGCGGATTCAGCCCGGCCAGCAGGTCGTCCTCACTCACCCCGGGGGCACGTCGGCCCGGCTCGGTTCGCGGTGCGGTGGGGGCCGCCAGGTCGGGGAAAAGTGAGTCTGTCATCGCCGGGTAAGCCTATTCCCGCACTCGGACAACTGCCCACTCCACGGCGGGCCCAGGGGCTGCGGGGGTAGCGTCGAAGACATGGGATTTATTGCATGGATCGTCATGGGCCTGATCGCAGGCGCCATTGCCAAGATGATTACCAAGAACGGCGGCGGTTGGGTGTCCAGCCTGATCGTGGGTCTGATCGGCGGCGTTGTCGGCGGCTGGATCGGATCGGCGCTGTTCGACCGGGGCGTCACCGGCTTCTTCTCGTTGTGGTCCTGGGTGCTGGCCATCGTCGGCTCAGTCATCGTGTTGTGGATCTACAACCTGGTCACCAAGAAGCGGACCTAGCCCCCACCTCTCACTACCCTCTGGACGAGGACCGGCGTCGCCGGTCCTCGTTCTGCGTTCAGACCAGCTTGCGGTCGGTGGCCCAGCGGGTGAGCTGGTGCCGGTTCGACAGCTGCAACTTGCGCAGCACCGAAGAGACGTGGGTCTCGACGGTCTTGATCGAGATGAACAGCTCGCGGGCGATCTCCTTGTAGGCGTAGCCGCGGGCGATCAGCCGCAGCACCTCACGTTCGCGCTGACTGAGCCGGTCGAGATCCTCATCGATGCTGGCCACGTCGATCGCGCCGGAGAAGGCGTCCAGCACGAAGCCGGCCAGCCGGGGTGAGAACACCGCGTCGCCGGTGGCCACCCGTCCGATCGCCTCGATCAACTCGTCGGCGGCGATCGACTTGGTCACATAGCCGCGCGCTCCGGCCCGAATGATGCCGATCACGTCCTCGGCGGCGTCGGAGACCGACAGGGCCAGGAACTTCACCCCCGGCTCGACCGCGGCCACCTGCTTGATCACTTCCAGGCCGCCGCCACCGGGCAGATGGACGTCCAGCAGCACCACATCGGGAACCGCGGCCAGAATTGCGGCCACTGCGGTCGGGACGTCCTCGCCTTCGCCGACCAGGTGCACATGGGCGCCGATGTCGTGCTTGACGCCGCTGCGGAACATGGCGTGGTCGTCGACCACCACCACCCGCCACGCGGCCGGGGTCTGCTCGTCACTCATCGCGGCACCTCCAGTCTGACTTCCGTACCCTCTCCGGGTGTGGTCTTGATTATCGCGCGACCACCGGCCCGCTTCACCCGTTCGGTGATCGAGCCGCGCACACCCATCCGGTCGTCGGTGATCTGAGCCAGGTCGAAGCCCACTCCACGATCGCGGATGTACACGCTGACCAGGTCAGGGTCGACCTCGGCATAGACGTCGATCCGGTCGGCGCCGGAATGCTTGGCGGCGTTGACCATCGCCTCGCGGGCGGCCCGGACGATCGCGCTCAACTCGCCGGTCAGCTCGGCATCACCCACGCTGACCAGTTCCACATCGACGCCATGGTCGCTCTCCACGTCCAGCATCTCCTCGGTGAGCGCCTCCACCAGGCTGCCGGACGCCGGCTCCTCGCCGTACAACCACTGCCGCAGTTCCCGCTCCTGACGGCGAGCCAGGGCCGAGACCTTCTTCGGGTCGGACGCCTGGCGCTGGATCAGCGCCAAGGTCTGCAGCACCGAGTCGTGCAGGTGGGCGGCCATGTCGGCCCGCGCATCAGCCAGCAGCGCGTCCTGCTGGGCTTGGGCCAATGCCCGACGGACCCGCACCAGCCAGGGCAGCACCGCCAGCACCAGCGCGACCGCGGCCGCGCCGACCGCCAACAGCACCTGCCCCACCTCGGTCAACCCGGCTTGGCTGTACAGCAGCACGATCACCGCACCGCCCAGCAGGACCAGCCCGAACATCACGATCACCACCGAGCTGCCCCGCGACACCAGTGGGGCCACCAGACGCCGCCAGCCCTTCCCGGTGCGCACCTCGCGGGTCGAGACCCGATCGGCCTGCCACCACACCACGCCCAGGCCGAGCGCGGCCAACGATCCGGCCAGCAGGTAGGCCGGACGCAGCCCCCAGCCGCTGGCCTGCACCAGCCACAGCAATCCTCCACCGACCAGGGCCAAGGCCATCGCCGCGCCGGCGTCCACCCCGGAGAGTCGGACGTCGCCGACCGAGCGCATCCCGGTGCGGGCGTGCGACTCCAGGCCGGGCGCGCGGCGGTCGTCCCGTTGGCCGGGCATCAGCAGCCACAGCACCAGGTAGCCCAACACCCCGATCAGGCCGACCGCGCCCAGGATCACGAAGCCGGCGCGCACCACCAACACCGGCCAGCCCAGTTGCGCCGCCAGACCAGCGCAGACACCACCGATCCACGCGGCATTGAGCGGCCGGGTCGACCCAGGCTGGCTCGGGCTCGTCATCGCAGCCTCATGGCAGGTCCTACAC
>CAZLJN010000084.1:0-8806 GCA_964559815.1 uncultured Propionibacteriaceae bacterium | reverse complement strand
TCCTCTTCCCGGGCGGAGACGGCGTCTCGCCGATGTCGGAGAAGGCGCTGCGCTATGCGTACGGCAAGGCGCGCAAGGTCATCGGCCGAGAGGATCTGACCTTCCACGACATGCGGCACTCGGCGGCGTCCCTGGCCGGCCTGACCGGCGCAACGACCGCCGAACTGAAGGCGATGATGGGTCACGCGACGGCCGGGATGGTCGAGCGCTACCAGCACGCGACACGGGCGTCCCGGTCGCGGCTGGCCGAGAACATGAGCAAGCTCGCCGAGCTCTGACGCTTACCGCTTGTCCGGCGGGTCTCGCAGGTCGTCCCCGACCCGTTAGCGGTCATGCTGCCAATCCGGGTCAGTGGAGCCGCCGAACAGGTCGGCGATCTCGTCCCAGCGCCTCCAATGGGTGGATCCCGCCGGCAGCAGACGCGCGCTCGGCCGTCCGGAGATCATGATGGTGAACTCCTCCTCGGCCTGGGTGCGCCGCAACAGTTCGGAGGCGTTGTGGCGGAGCTCCGTCAGGTCTGCGTTGGCGCTCATGGCACCGAGGATAGGACGGCCCTCATTCCGGGCGGCAGGCCGCGCAGGTGGCACGAGGCGGCAGATCTTCACATCGCTTGGTCCTCCGGTGTCCGGATCGGGCTCCTTCTGAGGCTTAAGGCTGCGGAAGGAGATCACGATGGAACTGCAGCGCTATGAGTCCCTCGCCCAGGCGGCGGAGCGGACGGGCATTAGCCGGAAGACGCTGCGACGCCGGATCGCGTCCGGCCAACTCCCGGTCTTCTCCAGCGGACAGCGCATCCTTCGCGTACGTCCCGAGGACGTCGACGCGATGCGGCGCCCGTTCTGGCTCGGGTGAGCAATCCGTTCAAGCCACTGACGAGGCCAGCGCGTCGAGGTCGGCCCGCATGCGGGCGATGACAGCCTGCGGGCTCTCACTCGGAGAGGCCAGCTCGCGCAGCAGCAGATCGCGGGCGAGGGTGGACGCGGGCACCCCGAGGCGTTCGGCGACGGCAGTGAGTGCCGCGAACTCGTCGTCATTCAGCCGCACTTGAAGAGTCCTCACCCGGTTGTGGCCGCGCGTGACCTTGGACCCCGGTCGGATCGCAGCGTCCGGGTCTAGCTCAGCAGCCTCGGCCTCGGCTGCGATCAGTTCCTCAATCCCCATCGTTGCCTCCCTGCTCCCGCTTAGTGTAATACGCGTGTATTGCGAAGCATCGGGTACCGCCGTCCTTATTGAGTGTCAACTTGACCTTGGCGATCGGTGAGACTGTCAAGGTATCCTTGACGCATGGAGATCCGTGACTCCGCGCGCAAGCACGGGATCGCGGACGCTGACATCGAGCATGCCTGGCTCAACGCGATGCGACTCGTCGAGTACGAGTACGACGGCGAAGATCGGTTGCTCGTGATCGGCGCGGACCGCCAGGGGCGGCTCTTGGAGTTGGTCGCCGTGCCTGCCGGGCAACCGACCCGGATCATCCATGCCGACCTGCTTCGCCCGAGGTTCTACGAATACCTGAGATGAGGTGACCCGATGAGTATCAAGACCGAACGTGATGTGACTGGACTCGACCAGCTCGACCCGGCGGTGAACCCGGGCCGCGACGCCGTGCACTTCCGCCGCATCCTGGCCGCCCGTCAGGGAATCGCGGACGCGGAGCTGGAGTTGCGCGACGCGGTGAAGGCCGCGCGGGATGCCGGCGATTCGTGGACGGTGATCGCGTCCGCGCTGGACACGACCCGTCAGGCGGCGCAGCAGCGGTTCGGCGGCAACTGAGCAACCCGCGCTGGGGGAGCGTGCTCAGTGCCTCGAGCCGTCAACGCGCTGGAGGTAGTGCTCGACAAGGTTGCGCATGGGCTCGTCGATGGTCGGTAGATCGCGGTTGTAGAGCAACCCGGTGGCGAGCTGCATGGTCAGCTCGTCGAGGAGGGTGACCCACTCGGAGACGTCCCGCTTGTGCGAGCGTTGCGGCGACGTGATGGCCTGGTCGACGGTCTCGGGGGAGACGGATCGCGTCGTCCGGATCATCGCGTCGGAGAGGATCTGGCGGTCTCCAGCGGGAGCGCTCAACCCTTGTTCTTCGACGCGGGCCAGCACCCGCATGAGCAGTTCGGGCCGGCTCGCGACCATCGAAATGACGGTGTCGCGATCGAGGTTCCGCTCGATCTCCTGGCGTCGTTCCTTCTCCCAGTCGCTGAGCCGAGTGGTGGGTGAAACGACCTTCACGACCTCGGGTTTGACCCCGACGATCTCGTTCCCGCGGCGCTCGATGGACGCCCCGACCCGGCATCGTGCCGAGCACCAC
Source organism: uncultured Propionibacteriaceae bacterium (assembly GCA_964559815.1). GTDB lineage: Bacteria > Actinomycetota > Actinomycetes > Propionibacteriales > Propionibacteriaceae > Propionicimonas. Next base: position 6,504 of record CAZLJN010000084.1, on the reverse strand, counting down.
ACCGGACGCCGTCCGCGTCCTTTGTAGGTCACCGGAGCGCCGCACCGAGGGCACCTGAACGTCTTCGCCGGATCGCGGATCACCTCTCGCATGCGAAGCTCCTAGTGGGAGGAGTGTTGCATTTCATACTAACGAAATGCCGAAGCGCATGCCAGAGGTGTGTGATGCTTCTGGTTACGTAGAACAGTGGTTCGCGGGCCGGCGAGCCGCCGCGAGCAGGGGGCACTGAACTGATGCGGTGCGAGCGTCCGGGTCTGGACCCTCGATTGTGTCGAGAACGGCGACGCTAACCACGCTCGCGAAGGGGTCGGGCGGCGCCGTTGCGAACGCGTTATAGCCCGCTCGGGCATCATGATCGACGGTGCCCTCGCGGAGCAGTAACAGGTGCCCCGGCCGGAGCGGTGGGGGTCGGAACCCGGTACTCCTCACGGGTTCGACCTTGCAGTAGTTGGCGCCGAACAGGCGCTGCCAACGGCGCCGCGTCTGGCGGTGCCAAGTCGCGTTCTTCAAGGTCCGGTTGAATCGTACGACGCTGATCTAGGAAGGACCCATGGTCGGTGTCATCACAGGTCGTCAGCTGCACGAGAGCTGATGACCTCCTTTACGCGGCACGGAGTCCTGCGGCGCCATGCTTGATTCTGAGGTGGCACCGGTACTCGTTGTCAATGCTGGGCGTCGCGCCCATGCCCGGGGAGTCAGCACTCGAGGAGGGCTCGACTGGGGCAGGGCTACTGGGAGAACGGCGTAGGTGATGCGCCCGCACCCTGCAACGCAGGTCATTCTTTCGAAGGCAGCAGCAGCCGATCCAGCCGAACCTCGACCCCCAGATTGCCGATCTCGGAGCTTTGACATTCGAAGACCGCCTCGTGGCGCGCACCGCGGAAGGATCCTGCCTCACGCTCGGCATCGCGCACCTTGACCCATGGCAGCCGCTGAGGGTCGTTCACGAGGACAAGGCGGTAGGGATGTGGCTGAGTTGTGTTCCACACCACATACACCCAGGAGCCTGAGGCCGCCGCGATCATGGTGTCTAGTTCGCGCTCGACGACGGATACCGGCCCGACGGAGCCACGGCCCTTGACCTCGATGATGCGAGTTTCGCCATCCAACTCAGAGATCAGGTCTGCGCTCGCGACACTAGGCGGGACGATGTTCAGGCGAGTAAGGACGTCTCGAAGGCGGCCGTCGTCGCCCCGGTGTGTGTCTGTGACATTCGCACCCCTGCTCCTCTCGAAAGCGAGGGCTACCGCCATGGCGCGGTCTGCCGCGATCATGCGACGATCGGACACTTTCGACACTGTAGCGATCGGAGCCACCGAAGGGGCCACTTGGCCAACGCGGCAACGCAGAGTGTTTGACCCAGACTGGCCGCACCGCCGGCGAGTGGGTGCGGCGGGCTGTTGAGTCTCTAGCCTGAGGGGCCAACGGTGGAGGTGGCAGTGGCGCTGGGAATGCCGACCAGCACCGCGTGCCCAGTCGCGAGACTCTCGTTGATCAGCCTGCTGATGTCCGCAGACGCCGCACCCCGACTCCCGATCCATCCATCTTTGACGAGCTCGGTGAACACTGTGTTGGTCATGTAGCGATCGACGTTGTCATATCCAATCCGAACGCCACCGCGCGGGCCGCGGAGTGACGAGAGCAACTCTTCGAAGTGTTCTCTCGCGAAGTACATCCCCTTGAGCAGCTCTGCAGGGTCGTTCACAATGGGTGACGGATCAGTCAGCTTGATCCAGCAAGGGGTCGAGAGCAGCCTGAAGGCGCCTGGAACGCCATAGCTGAGTTGGTCGATCTTGCGCATTCGGTCGAGTTCGTTGGCAAGATTCGTGTCTGGGCGATATGTGGCAGGAGACGATGCTGATCCCGGTGCGCGTCGAAGCCGCTTGTACTGCACGAGAACGAACGAGTCTTCAGCCTCGTTGAGGTATACGACGTCGACACCTAGCGTGTGCTCCACCGGTGTCCGATTCGCGTTCATGACAAGCAGGCGTCGCCTGCCACTGCTGAACACCCTCCACTCAACGCGTGTGTCCGGCTCCCTGACTAAGCCCGGGAATCGGTCTACGTCGAAGCTGATCTGTGCGTCCTCTATTGGTGGTGTCGCGGGAAGCCCGGCGAGATACGGCGACTCAGGCGGGGGTTCGGCCCACTCGCGCAAGACTGCCCGCGGCATCCCGGTGAGTTCGAGAAGCACCCCAAGCGCATCTCGTTCCATGTTCAGAACCTCGCCTCGGTGCCCAGATGGCAAGGGTAGGACATCGCGTCTGCCTAGGCGGGCGACGGTCGACTCAAGATCGGGGAAGCGCGTCAACAGCGCCGCGACCACGGCGTCGCCGCCCCGAGGAGGCAGGAGCCCAAGACGAGAGAGCGTCGATCGATGCCGAGTGGGGATGAGTGGCCCAAGGTCGTCGATCTCAAGTGGATGGTCGAGTTCGAGCACCTCAGTGATCGAGACGATTCGATCTAGGGTCGTTATCTGGCGCCCAGCCTTGGCGCGGCCGAGCCACCGCAGATACCCGGAACTGTCGAGAATGAGCGCTAGGTGGGGCTGGGCGCCCAGCCATGCCGTGCGGCGCCAGGCTTCTGTGTACTCAAGTTCTCTTCCATTTGTCGCTTGCCAATCAAGGCGGCTTTCCACGTGGAAATCACAGGAGAGAATGGCGACCATGCCGCAATCATGCACGATCGCCGCACCTTGGGTCGAGGCCTTGCTGAGGTCAGGTCCACGTCCTCCTAACGCCACCGCGGGTTGGACTGCGCCCGCGGGTGTCAGTCCTTGAAGGCTGAACGACTCCGACCACGAAAGGACACACGGACTGCGATGCGAGCGCAGCGCGAACTCGAGGCAACTCCGGGGTGTGCCAGAGAGCCTCCCCCGGTCGCGGTACTCGCCCTACGCGCCCCTCAGGTGGGACCGTGTCCGTACTACCATGACGCTCAAACGGTCCAGTCGCGAGGGAGGAAAGCCGTGACTCTCGTGGCGGTCTGGGTTCGCAAGAACAGCACCTTGACTGAACTCGTGATGGCCGGCGATTCCCGCCTCTCGGGGTTCGGGTCCTGGGACGGGTGCCCGAAGGTGGTGACGCTCCCGAGGCCGGCAACCGCGATCGCAATGAGCGGGGACGCCACTGAGGCCTACGCCTTCATGCTAATGGCGCAAACGCAGGCCCTGCTGCATGACGGTGCGACGACTGGGCGTATGGATATCGGTGGCTTCTCCGATCGTCTCACCAAAGGATTCCAGGTTGCTCGTGACGGCATCTCCGGGCGAGACGGCGTGCCGGACGACCCGGACCTCGACGTTGTTCTGGGCGGATGGTCCTTCCGTCGAACGCGTATGGAGGCATTCTCTTTTCGGCTCGATTCGGAGGGCAGGGTCCGAAAGCATGACCTCACCCCCGGATTGCACGAGAGTCTTCGTCCCCATGTCTACTTCGCGGGCGATGCCGCTCCTCAAGCCCGCCGCATGCTGATCAGGCTTACTAAGGAGCGCAACCTTCCGTTCGCCATCGCCAAGGGTCCGACCCTGGACGTCGAGCAAATGGCCGCGCGCGGCTGGGATTCCGATTCCTTCTACCTCGACTGGGAACCTCTAGAAATCCTTCTCAGCCTGATCGATGCCCCCGACGCGCACACAGTGGGCGGCAAGCCTCAGGTCTGTCGCATCTATCAGTACGGAGTAGCCGAACACTTTGTGTGGCTCGACGGGACAGGCGCCTACTTTGGCGGGCGGAAGATACTGAGCGACGAGCGCTTCGATCGACGAACCCTATCGTGGCAAGACGGGATAGCGGTTGTTGGTCAGCCAGACCTGTCAATGCGTTGACCGCGGGCGCCTCCTACGGGGATACACAGACTTCTGGCAGCGCAGACGCGCTCCTCTACGATCGGGTGCTTGCGTTGCCGGCGTCCGCACCTTGCTTAGTGGGTGTGCGGTCCGCGAGCCGACACGATTTGCCGTGCTGAATGGCCCCAAGGGCGTCATGCGCGCGGCCTGCTCTTGACGAATGATGACTGAACCGTTGCTCGTCGCAAGGGGCCCAACCACACCATCCCACTACTCCGCATGTACGTGCGTCACGTTCTCCGCGCGAGACTGCCGGCATCCGGAGAGGGTGAAGCGGTTCGAGCCGTTGGGGCTCAGATTCGGCCGTCGCCCACAGTGCGCGGCAAGGCCCGTTCCTCTGGCAGAGTAGAGACCACGGGAAGGTGAGATGTGACGACAGGGGATCTGGTCGCGCTGTACGCGGCCGCACTATCAACCTTGCTGGCTCTCGGCCAAGCGCTGAACTCTTGGCGGCGGCGTTCGAGAATCACGGTGTCCGCGAGCATGGCCTACGCTCCAAGTGGAACGTATGGCACCCCGGTCCGGGTTCAGAGGGGTAAGGATCTCTTGGATGAGGTCGTATCCGTGTCAATTACGATTCGAAACATCGGCGGGGTGCCCGTCCAAGTGCTCGGAGTTCTGCTGGAGGATCTCGTCGCAGACAGGCTCAACGTGGTGCAGATAACTCCACACGGGCTTCCGGTTGTGCTTGACCCGGGGACTACAACGATGGTGCAACTCGAGAAGGAGCACTTGGACGACCTTGCAGCGTGCACCTTCATCGGCGTAGTCGATGGCACCGGCCATCGCCATCCTGTCGTGAGTCCGAGGTCCTTGATCGAAGACAGCTGGCGCCTCCCAACTCGGCTGGCCGTATATCAGCGCCGAGACGACCCGGCCGATCGGGTGGTCGCCTTCCAGGTCGCAGATCCGGCGATCCTGACCACGAAGCCAGCCAAGCGCGGCCTTCGCCGCAAGGCTGAACCGATTGTGGCCCGTCCACGCTCGCTGATCGACACCCTGGCCGAGGGTGACCAACCGCGGTCTCCAGGCCTGGTAGTGCCGTAAGCAGGGTCCGGGAAGGCCGCCGTGCCAGCTGACTGATTGTCGAGGTCGCCGTCGCGTATCGATCTGGGCCCGCCGTCACCGGTATGAGAGTGAACATCCAGGCGCGAGTCAGGTACCTTGCGTCGAGCTGGATCCGCCAACGACGGGCGACAGGATCACATGCTGAACGCTCTGCCCCAGATAAGCCCCAACTGACGGGCGAGATCGTCCCAGGTTGCCTATCACGCCTAGTCAAGAGCCGGTTCTGCGCGCCCATCCCTCCGGTTCGAGTCCCGTCGCCCCGACCAGAAATTCCTAGCCCAGGGCATGGTGGCTTGTAGAGACATCTGTCTGGCGCAGTTGCGAGAGCGACGCCCCGCGTCGCGATCGCACGTCATGGCCGAGTCCCGCGGGCGTCAGTGCGACCCGGGTCGATTCAGCTGGCCGGTACCGTCCATGTCCCGCGGGTGCAGAGAACGCAGGCGATGGTCCCGATCACCGCCGACATGATCAGCGGCGCACCGAGTCCGTAGGCCGCAGCGATACCGCCGCCGGCAAGGGTGCCGAGCGCACCGGCGCCGTGCAGGGCGGTGCGGTATGCCGCGACGACCCGGCCGAGCAGTCGCTGTGGCGAGAGTCGATGCCGCAGCGAGGCGACGGCGACGTCGAACACACCGAATCCGGCGCTGGTGATCACGACGACAGCGCCCGCCGCCCACAGCGTCGGCGCGACGAGGAGCAGAACCGGCGTTATGGCGGTGAGGACGATCGAGCCGAGCAGAGCGGGGCCGTGCCGGTCGACGCCGATGATCCTCTCGGCCAGCCATGCGCCGAGCAGTCCGCCCGCGGCTCCGACCGCCAGCAGTGCGCCGAATCCGGACGGGCCGAGCCCCAGGCGCTCCTGGCTGAAGAGGACGAAGATCGCGAACCAGCCGCCGTCGGCGATCGTGACCAGTGCGCCCACGAGAAGGAGGACGCGCAACGTGCGGTGCGCGGCGAGCCAGCGCAGTCCGTCCAGGATGCCACGCCCCGAATCACTGTTGGTGCCGGCCAGATCGGTATCGGCCGTCTCGCCGTGACCCACCCGATCCGCAGGGTCTCCCTGTTCCGTGGTCTCGCTCGACCGTCCGAGCAGGCCGACCGGAAGACCCACGACGAGGAGAACGGCGAACACGAGCACGGCGCTGTTCGCGACGAACGGCAACGCGGCACCCGCCGCGAAGAGCACCCCACCGATCAACGGGCCCGCGAACGAGTTCGTCACGACCTCGCCCGCAACCATGCGCCCGTTGGCCCGTTCGAGCAGCTGGGTCGGGACGAGTCTCGGGACCACGGTCGAGGCCGTGGTGTCCCGGACGGTCTCGCTGACGCCGAGGGCGAAGGCGACCACGGCGACGAGCAGGATCGGCGGCTGGCCGAGCGCGAGGGCGACGATCAACACACCCAGCACAGCGATCCGCGTCAGGTCGGCCAGCACCAGCAGGGTCCGCGCGTGGTGACGGTCCGCCAGGGAGCCGGCGAAGAGGCCGGTGACCAGCCACGGGACGCTCGTGGCGGCGGCGACCGCGGCCACGGCCAACGGATCGCCGGTGAGGGACGCTGCCAGCAGCGGGAACGCGGCCATCCCGATC
>CAZLJN010000083.1:0-8863 GCA_964559815.1 uncultured Propionibacteriaceae bacterium | reverse complement strand
CGGCCCAGCTGGCCGAGATGCACCCCCAGACCCTGCGCGGCTACGACCGCCTGGGGCTGGTGGTGCCCGGCCGCGCCCGCGGACGTGGCCGGCGCTACTCCCTGCGCGACATCGCCAAGCTGCGCCATGTGCAGCACTTGAGCCAGAACGAGGGCATCAACCTGGAAGGCATTCGGCGCATTCTGGCGCTGGAAGCCGAGCTGGAAGCCGTCCGCGATCAGCTGTTCCGGCTGACCGAGATCGTTGGACGCCTGCAGGCCAGCGAGCACGGATCGCGGGTGTTCACCGCGGCGCAATCCGGCCAGGTGCAGATGGGGCGCGTCCGTCCGCAGGTGGTGCGGGCGATCACCGTCCGCTGATCTTTGCGGTTTCGGCAAGAATCGCCGCCGGGTTGAGCGGTATTCCGTCCCGGGTGCGGGGGCTGGTTAGTCTGCCCTCATGCACGAGTTTCCGCACCGCTACCTCGCCTCGGCCGTTGGCGGACCGAGCGCGACGATCTCCACGACCTCACCTGGCCTGCCGGATTTGGCGGCCAACACCCCGCCGGAGTTCGACGGCCCGCCCGGCTTCTGGTCTCCCGAAACGATGCTCACCGGGGCGGTCGCCAACTGCCTGATTCTCACCTGGAGATCGGTGGCAGCCCACAACGGCTTCGAATGGACGTCGATCAGCGTCGACGCGGTCGGCGTGCTGGATCGGGTCGAGCGGGTCACCCGCTTCACGCGTTTCAACCTCGCTGTACGGCTGACTGTCCCGGTGGGTACCGACGCGGAGCGCGCCGACCGGCTGATGCACAAGGCCGAGTCGGTGTGCCTGGTGACCAACTCGCTGAACGCGGAGATCTCCCTGGAGTTGGAGCTGCTCACCGCCTGAGTCAGGGCGCGGGCACCAGAGTCGTCGCCGGACCTCGCCCCTGTGGGCAAGCCGGCGCGGCTGTCCACAGCAGGTCTGGGTGATGACGCATTCTTGCCGATGATCCCCAAGCTGTGGGCATGCGAACCCCGAGAGTATGGGCGCTGCCGACGCAACCTGCCACTACGGCGATGCTGCGCGCAGCGGGCGTGAGCGAGCGGATGATCCGCACCCAGACGCATGCGGGCCGGTTGCTGCGGCTACGGCAGGGCGTCTATCTGGCGTCGGCGGTCTGGCCCTCGGACTCGGAGACGCAGCACCAGCTCTTGGCTCGCGCCGAAGCCGTCGCCAACCCGCAGGCCGTGCTGAGTCACCAGTCGGCGGCGCTGGTCTGGGGACTCCCGACGCCGGGGTTCGTCGCATGGCACGAACTTCCGGTCAGCGTGACCTTCCGTTCCGAGGGTGGTCATGGCTGGAAGAACGGGCCGACGACCGCGCATCGCCAGGCCGTTCTTCCGCCGAGCCAGGTGGTGCAGGATCCGGCGGGATATCGGGTCACGAGCCTGGCCCGCACGGCGGTGGATCTGTGTGATGGCCTGGAGTTGCCGCAGGCCCTGGTGCTCCTCGATGCGGCTGCGCGGCGCTTGTGTGCGGGGTATGTGGGTTCGCCGCGGCGTCGCGACTTCGTGAACCCAAAGCTGGCTGCTGCTGCCCGGACGGAACTCGCGGCGGTGGCCGACACTCTGCGTCGCTCACGGCTGTTGGCGGCGATCGCGGTGTGTGACCCGGCGAGAGAGTCCGCGGCGGAGTCGCTGTCTGCCGGGCACTTCCGACAAGCCGGGCTGCCCACACCGCGGCATCAGGTGCCGCTGGAGACCGCCCGGGGAATCTTCTTCCCCGACTGCTACTGGCCGCAGGTGCGCCTGGTCGGCGAGTGTGACGGGGCGGTGAAGTATGCAGACGCGGCGGGCTATGTGCTGGAGAAGGAGCGGGAGCAGGCGCTGCGCGATGCTGGCTTCGCCATCGTGCGGTGGCTGGCGAAGGAGATCATGACGCAGCCGGCAGCAGTGGTGGGGCGCGTGGCCAGGGCCATCGACGCCAACCAATAGCGTCGTTTTCGCCGAGGTTGTGGCTGTCTCGCTGCTTTACCCAACCGATTCCGTCGATACGAGGCCACGATCGGGGCTGATAACGACGGTTTCGCTAGGGGGTCAGGCGATCAGCTGTGACGGGAGCCTCATAACGACGGAATCGGTTGCCTATTGGTGCAGGGCGTGGCGGGCGGCGGTGATGACGGCGTCTTCGATCTGCTCCAGCAAGGGAGAGTGCAGCTTCCAGCGCTGCCAGAACAGGGGGATGTCGACCGGGGGGCCGGCGAGGCGTGCCAGGCGGCCCTCCTGGATGGCCGCCGTGGATTGGTATTCCGGCACCAAGGCCCAACCGAAGCCGAGTTCGGTTGCGCGGGCGAAGTCGCTGGAAGCCGGTACACGGTGTCGGGGCGGCAGGGCAGGATCGGCGCCGATCAGTTCCAGATAATGCGTTTGCAGGCCATCGCGGCGATCGAAGTCGATCATCGGAGCCCGCGCGAACTCGGCCGTTCCCTGGTCAGGCAGCCACCGCCGGATATAGGCGGGCGTGGCCACCGGCAGGTAACGCATCGAACCCAATGGGCGCACCGTGCAGCCGGACACCGGTGCTGCTTGTGAGGTGACCGCTGCGGTGACGCTGCCGGATTCGAGCAATCCGGCGGTGTAGTCCTGATCATCGCGGTGCAGATCGAAGACGATGCCTTGCTCGGCCAGCGGGGCCAGCGCAGGCAGGAACCAGGTGGCCAATGAGTCGGCGTTGACCGCTAGCGGCACCTGGATCGGTCCGGATTCGGCCAGGCCGAGTTCGGTGAGTGCGTCGTGCTCCAAGGCGGCGACCTGGCGGGCGAGCCGGACGATCGCCTGGCCGGCGCTGGTGGTGTGCAGGGGCTTGCTGCGCACCAGTAGCACCCGGCCCACCCGGGTCTCGAGGGCTTTGATGCGCTGCGAGACCGCCGATGGGGTGAGGTGCAGCTGCTGTGCGGCGGCGTCCAAGGAGCCGGCGTCGACGGCGGCGGTCAACGTTCGGGCGAGGTCGAGAGGGAGCTCCACATAAGAGATGCTAATGCACGCAAAGGAACTGTAGCTGTACTAATGAAGTACCTGCGGCTAGCGTCGATCCGTGACCACACTGCTTGCCGGCCTGGGCCTGGGCTTCTCGCTCATCGTGGCGATCGGCGCCCAGAACCTGTTCGTGCTGCGTCAGGGGATTCGTCGCGAGCATGTCGCGCTGGTGGCCACCATTTGCACAATCTCCGACATGGCTTTGATCGTGATCGGCATCTCGGGCATCGGTGCGGCGACTCAGGCGCTGCCGTGGCTGGAGACCGTCGTGCGTTGGGCCGGCGCGGTGTTCCTGGTGGTCTATGGCGTGATGGCCGCCCGACGCGCCGTCGGTCCAGCCACGGTCGGGCTGCAACTCGATGCAGAACCGCCCGCCGATTCGGCGCCGAGCAGCGGTGGGATCGCCACTGTCGAACGCACCCGGACCGGCGCCGTCGCGGTGGCGATGACCACGCTCGCGCTCACCTGGCTGAACCCGCACGTCTATCTCGACACGGTGTTCCTGCTCGGCTCCGTCGGTGCCGCCCATGGCGGCCTGCGCTGGACCTTCGCTGCGGGAGCGATGGCCGCCAGCACGATCTGGTTCTTCGGGCTTGCCTATGGCGCTCGGCTCCTCAGCCGCTGGCTGGCCGGGCCACGGGCCTGGCGGTGGCTGGACGCCGGCATCGCCGTGGTGATGATCGCCATCGGCGTCTCGCTGGTCTGGCCGATCGGCTAGGCCGCGGACGACCTCGCCCGCACCCGATCCAGCACCCAGTGCACCGGACGGGCCACCAGCAGCACCAGCAGCGACCAATAGCCCAGATGCGGCACGACCAGCGCCAACACCAGTGACACCACCAGCAGAGCGGTGAAGACGAGCGTGCCGTGCACCCGCTCGGCCGAGACCGTGGCGCCTTCGACCCAGGTCTCGGGATGCCGCCGGATCAGGATCGTCATGGCTGCCATCAACGCCGAGATCATGATCATGGTGCCCTGGTAGAGGCAGAGCTGAGCGATGTCGGTGGGCAATGCGCCGGTGGCCGCGGTGGCCACCGGAAGGAAGACCACCGAGAACAGCCAGGCCATGTTCACCCAGAACAGACCGGGCGGTTCCTCCTCGACGGCGGCGAACAGTTGGTGGTGGGCCCGCCAGAATCGTGCGATCAGCAGGAAGCTCAGTGCGAACGCTCCCAGACTGCTCAGGTTCTCGGTGAGGTAGTCGGCGGTGCTGAGGTCGGCGCGCGCCGCCTCACCCACGCCGTCCATCAGCGGCAGGATGAGCAGAGTGAGCGCGATCGCCACGGCGGCGTCGGAGAAGAACACCAGCCGTTCGACCGGTGCCTTGACGGTTACGGGGAGCGTCACTTCCACCTCCAGGAGTCCTGCTGTGCTGAGGCTAGCGAATCGGCTCGGGGTGTCGGCGATCCGGCCACGCCGGCGATCCCGTCGACCCGGTTAGGGTTGCCCCAGACGAAGGAGGAGTGGTCGTGTCAGCCGAGGTAAGCCCGTTGCAGCGCCGGTGGTTCCGGGCCATCGGGTTGGCTGCGGTCGCGATCGCCTCGGCGGCGGTGCTGGTCTGGCTACTCATTCAGCCGTACGGGCCGGGCATGCTCGGCGACCTGGAGATTTACAAGGGCGCGATCTCCTCCGGCTTCAGCGGGCAGCCGCTCTACGAGTGGGTCTACGTTCATCCGACCGTCCACGGGCTGGGCTTCACCTATCCGCCGTTCGCCGCCTTGGTGCTGGCCTGGCTGGTGCCGCTCGACCTGGGGGTGGCCAAGGCCATCTGGGTGGTGCTGACGTTCGCGGTGGCGATCGCGGCCCTGCACCTGGTGGTGCGCACCGGGCTGGCCGCGCGCCGTCCCGATCAGGTGGTGCCGCTGGTCGACCAGGTCACCTGGACGGCCGCGCTGGCGATCCCGGTGCTGTTCACCTACCCCTTCCTGCACAACCTGATCGTCGGTCAGGTGAGCCTGTTCGTGATCGCCTTGGCGCTGTTCGATCACCAGCTGCCGCGCAAGTGGCAGGGCGTCCTGGTCGGCCTGGCCGGGGCCATCAAGCTCACCCCGCTGGTGTTCATTCCGTACTTCCTGGTCACTCGTCAATGGCGCCAGGCCGTGGTCGCCACCGCCACCTTCGCCGGGGCGTCGCTGATCGCCTTCGCGGTGTTGCCGCAGGCGTCGGTCGCCTACTGGACTGACAAGCTGTGGCAGACCGGACGGGTGGGCCGCACCGAGTCGACGGTGAGCAAATCGCTGCTGAGCATGCTGACCCGGCTGATCGGGGACGGCAGTGCCACCAAGATTGTGTGGCTGCTGCTGGCCGCCGCCGTCACCGTGCTGGCGCTGTGGCAGGCGTCCCGCGCCTACCGGCAGGCCGACTACCTCGGCGCGGCGCTGGTCGTCGGCTCGTTGTCGGTGGCGGTGTCGCCGATCTCGTGGCCGCACCATCAGCTATGGCTGGTGCTGGTGGCCTGCTGGTGGATGCTGCAGGCCGGGCGTCTGCCCAAGGTGCTCTCGGCGGTGCTGTTCGCGATCTTCCTGCTGTATCCGGCCTTCGACGACTATTCGACGCTGTCGGGCTGGCTGGCGGTGGCGGTGGAGTTGCCGGCGCTGGCGGTGCTGTTGGTGCTCGGGTTCGGCTCGCGTCCGTTCGCCGTGCGGACGCCGCCGCAGGCTGAGGTTGGGCGTGGACAGCCGTAGTCCTCGGATCGGTCCTGGCTCGGTGGTCTCGTCGGGCCGTGGGTGGTGGCGACGCCTCGACCTGCTGGTGCTGTCCGGCGCCCGGCTGGAGCATTACCGCCGCCGCACCGACCGTGCTGATCGCACCTGGCAACTGGTGGGCGTCCTCAGCGATGAGGCCACCGTGCCCGGCGAGTTGTACCGGGATCGGCAGGGCTTGTGGGCCCGGGGTCACCGGTCGGACGGGGCCTTCATTCAGCGGCTTCACGACGGGAGTTGGCAGCCGGAGAGTGACCGATCCTGGAGGTCGAGCGCTCCCCGGACGCCGCCGCCGACGGCGGCCGAGCTGGGCGTGGCCGCAGGGCGGTTGCGCGCCGTGGTGGTGGTCGATGCGGGCTGGCCGCAGGCCCTGGTCGACCTGGACGGGTCGGTGTACGCCTACCACCGTCGTCCGGACGGCAGCTGGTGGCGGGCGCAGTGCGTCGCTCTGGCCCCCACCGCGTTCGCGGTGGCGACGAACTCTTCGACCAAGGTGGCTCAGGTCACCGGGGAGCGTGACGCCACGCCGACGCCGTGGGGTGAGCGGCTGCCGACGCTGAGCCGCTCGGCGAGTACGGCCGGGATTCGCGGCACCGATCTGGGGGTGTCGGTGGTCCATGAGGGCCGCCGCTTCCTGTTGTTCGGCGACACCCATTGGACGCGTCCGTGGCTGGTACTGCGGGACTCGATCGCCGAAGTTCTCGGCGACGGCGCACGTCCTGAGGTGCGTTTCCACGGCTCGCCGCTGCGACTGCGCGGCGCGGGCACCACCATGGGCGAGTACGACGTCCCGCTGGACGCGTTCAGCCACGGTGAGCGGTTCTATGCGATGTTCAGCTCCAACCATGGCCGCGCCCGGCAGGTGATGGGACGCTCGGTGCTGGCCCGGCTGCGCGACCCGTTGGTGATCGATCCCGCTGCCCGTCGCCGGCCGCTGCGATTCGACGCGCTCGCCACCGTGAGCGAGCGGTCATTCATCAACGTCTCCGCTCAGCGGCGTCCGGCCACAGCGGTGCCCGGTTGCGGCGAGGAGGGCGAGGTCGTCCTGTTGTGGGGTACTGGGGCCTATCGCGCCGACGAGGTGCGCCTGGCCGTCCTGGATGGCGATGCGCTGGCGCGGCTGGACGCGGCCACCGGCCCGATGCCGACCGAGGCCGTGGGGCTGCGGTTCTGGGATGGGGCCGGTTGGGTGGCCGACGAGGCGGCGGCCGCGCCGCTGTTCACTCCCGGCGCCTACGGCGAGCTCAGTGTCCGCTGGGTGCCCGAAGCTGGGCGGTACGCGCTGCTGGTGGCGACCGGGCCTGGTGATGCCGCCGGTCATGCGATCACGCTGCGCTGGGCGGAGCAGCCCGGGGGGCCCTGGACCGAACCACTGCAACTGCTGGACTGGGTGGGTGTCGGCATGTCGGTCGACCCGTTCACCCGCTTCATCAAGGCTGGCCCGGAGGATCCGGTGGCCGAGTCGCTGTTTGCGGCGCAGGCCCGCGGGAATGGCGCCGCCTATGCCCCCTACTTCTTCGATGCGCGCCGCGATGGGGACGACCTGGTGCTGCGTTACACCTTGTCGACCTGGAATCCCTATCAGGTGGTGCTGATGGAGCATCGCCTGGTGGCCGGCGAGTTCTAGCCGTCGAGCAGGGCGGCTACGTCGGCGGCGTCGATGCCGCGACGGCGGTCGCGGGCGGCGTGGCGCAGCCGGGCGGTCAGTTCGACCAGGTCGCCATCTGCAGCCCCGACCAGCGCCTGGACGGCACTGCGACCACTGCCCGAACCCAGCAGCAGGCGGCGCTGGGCACCGACGATCTCGGGGGCGTAGGGCTCATAGGTGGTCGGGTCGTGGGCGATCGCGGCCACATGCAGCCCGGATTCGGCGGTGAAGATGTCCGGCCCGATCACCGGCGAATGGCCGGGAATGGTGCGTCCGATCCACTCTGCGAGCATCATCGACGCGCGGCGGGCCGCCCGCAGGTCATAGTCGGCCGCCCGTTGCAGGGTGAGGAACGCGGCCACCTCCTCGGTGCGCGAGATGCCGGCGCGTTCGCCGAGCCCGAGCAGGCTGACATCGGTCCAGGTAGCGCCGGCCTCGATGGCGGCGATGGCGTTGGCGGTGGCCATGCCGAAGTCGTCATGCAGGTGCAGGCCCACCTCGCCAGGGAAGTGCGCGCGGATCGCCGACACCAACTCCGCCAGTAAGCCGGGCGAGAGTACCCCTACGGTGTCGGCGATCCGCAGCCGGTCAGCGCCGGCGGCAGCAGCCGTCCGGGCGACCTCGAGGAGGAAGGCCACGTCCGCGCGACTGGCGTCCTCCAATCCGATCGAGACGTAGCCGATTCCGGCCTCCCTGGCCGCCTCGATCAGGGCGGGTACCTGTTCCAGTGCCCAGGCGCGGCTGCGCTGCAGGCGCTGGGTCAGGTGACGGTCAGAGACCGGCAGCGCGAACGAGACCACGTCCGGGCCGAGGTCGGCGGCTGCACGGATGTCGTCGGTGCGGGCACGGCACCAGATCGCGCAGCGCGCAGCCGGGGCAAAGTCGGACGCGGCCCGCAGCAGCTCGGGCAGCTCGTCGCCGTAGGCGCGCTCGCCGACGGCATGGCCCAACTCGATCTCTTCGACGCCGATGCGTCCCAGGGCGGCGATCACCGCCGCCTTCTGGACGGTGCTCAGATACGGCACGGGTGCCTGGGCACCTTCGCGCAGGGTGGTGTCGATGAGTTTCGCCATGGTCGCCGTCCTACCCGCAGCCGGTGCCCGGGCCGTCGCAGCTGGTCTTGCAGTCCCGCTCAGGCAGGGCCCGGCGCGGCTCCCGTCCGGCGAACACGTCGCCGACCGCTTCGCTGATCAGGCCGTCGGATTCGAAGATCTTGATGCCGGCGCCTTTGAGCACCATCCGCGGGGTGCCGCCGAGTTGATGGCAGATCAGGGCTTGGCAGTCGCTGATCATGCCGGCGAGCATCGCCCAGCGACCCGCGCCACCACCGGCCGGTGGGGTCGGACGCCGATCGACCAGCCGTGGCGCGGCCCGTCCGTCGGTGGCGGTGTTCTCGTAGATGAGCAGGTAGTCCGCGCCACCCAGATGCTGGTTGACCAGGTAGCCCTCTTGGCTGCAGACGGCGATGTAGGGGCGGTCTTTGGTGGGTGCTTTGGCGGCCCAGAGGCGGT
>CAZLJN010000082.1:603-8897 GCA_964559815.1 uncultured Propionibacteriaceae bacterium | reverse complement strand
GGCCCATCGACATGCCGATGGAGGTGCTGCTCGGCAAGCCGCCGAAGATGACCCGCGACGCCACCCATGTCACCTGGTCGGCGCCCGCCCTCGACCTCGACGGCGTGGACGTCCGCGACGCGGCCTATGCGGTGCTGCGGCACCCGAGCGTGGCCTCCAAGCGCTTCCTGATCACCATCGGCGACCGCTCGGTAGGCGGGCTGAACCACCGCGATCAGATGGTCGGCCCCTGGCAGGTGCCGGTCTCCGACGTCGCGGTCACCCTCAGCGATTTCCGCTCGCTGGCCGGCCAGGCGATGGCGTCCGGCGAACGTACCCCGCTGGCCGCGATCAACCCACCGGCGTCCGGTCGGATGGCGGTCGGTGAAGCCCTGACCAACCTGCTGGCCGCCCCGGCCACCCTGAACACGGTCAAGCTGTCGGCCAACTGGATGGCCGCGGCCGGCGAACCCGGCGAGGACGCCGCGCTGTACGACACCGTGCACGCGGTCGCCATGGAGCTGTGCCCGGCCCTGGGCATTTCGGTGCCGGTCGGCAAGGACTCGCTCAGCATGCGCACCCGCTGGAGCGAGGACGGCCAGACCAAGCAAGTCACCAGCCCGGTGTCGCTGGTGGTCTCCGCCTTCGCCTCCCTGCCCAGCGTGGCCGGCACCTGGACCCCGCAGCTACAGCCCGACTCGGCGCTGGTGCTGGTCGATCTGGGCGCGGGCAAGAACCGGCTGGCCGGGTCGATGCTGGCCCAGGTGACCAACCAGTTCGGCGATGTCACCCCCGATCTGGACGATCCGCAGCTGCTGGTGAAGCTCGCTGCGGCGCTCACCGAACTGCGGTTGGGACGAATTGCGCCCTCGATTGCCGATTCGGCCTCAGCCAAGGCCTCGTTCGACATCGACAGCGCGATTCCTCCCACCTCGCCGCTGATCACCAGCTATCACGACCGCTCCGACGGCGGTCTGTGGGCGACGGTCTGCGAAATGGCGTTCGCCGGCGCCACCGGCGTCCAGCTGGACGTGGCCGGCATCGAGGCACTGTTCACCGAGGAGCTCGGCGTGGTGCTGGGCACCTCCGATGCCGACGCTGTCCTGTCCGTCCTGGCGGCGCACGGGCTGGCCGAGGTCAGCAGCGTGATCGGCCACACCCGCACGGATCGCCGCGTCGTCGTCGGTTCCCTGCTCGATGAGGATCTGCGTGACCTGGCCCAGGCCTGGGACGAGGTCTCCTGGCGGATCGCCGCGCTGCGCGACAACCCCGAATGCGCCGACGAAGAGCACGCCGCCGTCGGCGCGGACGCCCCCGGCTTGGTGGTCGCCCCCACGTTCGACCCGACCGACGACATCACCGCGCCGTACATCAACCGTGGCGCCAAGCCGAAGGTCGTCGTGCTGCGCGAGCAGGGCGTGAACTCCCACGTCGAGACCGCCTTCGCCTTCGCGCGGGCCGGCTTCGACGCCATCGACGTGCACATGACCGACCTGCAGAACGGGCGCTTCGACCTGTCCGATGCGGTCGGCCTGGTGGCTGGCGGCGGCTTCTCCTACGGCGACACTCTGGGCGCCGGTGAGGGCTGGGCCCGGTCGGTGCTGTTCAACCCGGCTCTGACCGATGCTTTCAGCGCCTTCTTCGCGCGCACCGACACCTTCGGTCTGGGCATCTGCAACGGCTGCCAGATGTTCGCCGCCCTGGCCGACATCATCCCCGGCGCGGACGCCTGGCCGGCGTTCACCCGCAACCGGTCGGAGCAGTTCGAGGGCCGCCTGGTGCAGGTCGAGATCACCGACTCTCCGTCGGTGTTCTTCGACGGCATGACCGGCAGTCGGATCCCGGTGGCGGTGGCTCACGGTGAGGGCTTCGCCGACTTCTCCGTCCGCGGCAGCCAGGCTGACGTGCTGGGCGCGGTGCGTTTCATCGACGCGGACGGCACCCCGGCCACCACCTACCCGGCCAACCCGAACGGCTCGCCGGACGGCCTGACCGGCGTCACCACGGCGGACGGGCGGTTCACCGCCTTGATGCCGCACCCCGAGCGGGTCGCGCGCAACGCGCAGCTGTCATGGACCTCTGCCCCGGTCGAGCAGGAGAGCCCGTGGCAGCGGATGTTCCGCAACGCCCGGGTCTGGGTCGACTGATCGAGGCGACCGGCGCGGCTCAGCGCGTCAGGGTGGCGCTGTCGACCGCCGTGCCGGTCAGGTCGCGGAAGGTGAAGGTCAGCGTGGTGCTGGTCGCCGTCGCTTCCTGGGCGCCCCAGTTGTGGGCGTAGCGAGCCTGGCTGCCGGAGATCGGGGTGCCGAAACCGTAACGAGCCGCGCCGCCGAGACCGTTCACGAAGTAGATCACCTCACCTTGCTCGATGCGCTCATAGGTGTGCGAGTGCCCCGACAACACCACGTCGGCGCCCCACTTCCCATACGGCCAGCGCAGCGCGGGCGTCGACCCGTGGGTGCTGTCTGAGGAGTAGGGCGGGTGGTGGTCGTAGACCACATTCCACGGCGACGTGGACGCCGCCAGTTGGGCCTTCAGCCAGCGCGCCTGTACCGAGGTGGCGCTGATCCCGTCCGGCTCTTGGGCGTTGGAGTTGAGCACGAAGAAGTGCACCGGGCCTTCGACGAAGTCGTAGTAGCGCTCGTTTCCGGAGCTGTTCCTAAAAGCCGAGCCTGGCAAGGTGAAATACGACAGATAGGTAGCCGGGCCCGGGGTGGCATCGCTGTAATCGTGGTTGCCCAACGCCGGGAAGAACGCGTTGGTCTTGGCCTTTCCCTGGCGGCATTGGCTGCCGCTGGTGGTGACGTCGGCCAACCAGGCGCAGTAGAAGGCACCGGTGGAGCGATCGTATTTCGCGCTCCCGTTGCCGCCGGCCGGGTGGTAGTAGTCGTCACCGGTGGCGATGATGAACGACGGTTTCCAGCTCGCCACCAGCGTGGCGACCGCTGCGGCGTGGCTGTCGCCCATCCCGTAGTCGCCGATCACCGCGAACGTCAGCGGCACTTCCGGCGTGGGCGTCGGGGTTGCCGACTCCGATCGGACGCTGGACGGTGCCACGCTGGGCGCCGCGGGGGGCGCAACGGCACACCCGGAGAACACCAGGCTGGCAGCCAGGAACACTGCGCTCACACCGAATGCTGGCTTCACGCCACCTCCTCGTTTCCCCGCCTACGCTACCCGCGTCGGCCGGGCCGAGGCCCGGAGTGACCCGGCGCACGGGCCGTTCTCAGCCAGCGACGGCGCCGAGGATGTAGACGGCCAGGAAGCCGAGGAAGAACATCGCGCCCAGGCCGACGGACTCCTTCTCCTCGTGGGCTTCCACCAGCAACTCCTCCACGACCAGGTAGAGCAGGGCGGCCGCACCGAAGGCCAGCACCGCCGACATCACCTGCTCGCTCGCGTCGCGCAGCAGCGCCGCACCGCCGATGGCGCCGACGGCGGTGACCAGGCCAAGGGCCACCGACACCAGCCCCGCTCGCACCTTCGTCAGGCCGGCGTCGGTGAGCTCGCCCATCAGCGACAGTCCCAGGAACAGGATCTCCAGGGTCAGCGCGATGGTCAGCACCAACGCCTGGGTGAAACCCAGCCGGGCGCCGACCCCGATCAGGACGCCATCGAGCAGCAGGTCGATGGCCATGGCGGCCAGCATGCCGATCGGCAGCGCCTTGGTGGCCACCTTGGCCAGTGACTTCACCCGCAGACCGTGAGCTGCTTCGCGATGGGCCGCAGCCTCGGCGTCGGCTTCGGTCTTGCGTCCGTACGCCCCGAGGGCCAGGACGAGCAGTGCGCCGGCTGCGAAGCCACCGATCGCCCACAGCAGCTGATGCTCAGCCTGCAGCTCGGGCATGATCTCGCCCACTAGGGCCGCGAGCACGACACCGGCAGCGAAATGCTGAATGCCGGACACGACCCGCGGTTTGGGCGGACGAACCAAAGCGATGATCGATCCGATGACCGCCGCGGCCACCGGGAATGACACCAACAAAGCTGCTTGCGCTACGAGATCCACGGGCGCAATAGTGCCAGAGGTGTCACCGCTGAATGATCACGTCTTCGCGTGCCTGTTTCAGCCGTGATTCCAAGGCGTCCAACTCGGCCACTGTGCCGGTGATCTGCGCGGTCGCCGCCGCGACGGCGCCGGACGCCTCGGCGGTGCGTTCCCGCGCCTCGCTGATCTTGTCGGCGACGAACCAGTCGGTGAGGAAGTTGTCGAACCACACATCCACGGCGCGGGTCAGGTCATCCACTCCGACGCTGCCGACCCCCGCCAGGCCCACCTCGGCCAGCTGCGTCGACAGCTGCCGGAGCGCTGCGCCGGCGGCGTGGAGCCGGTCACCGGCCGCGTCCAGGTGATCGTGTTTGACCGTGCTGGAGATCATCCCGCCGCCGAAGAAGGTGTCGTAGGTCGACCACCCGTCGGCGCTGGCCAACTCTCGCGCGGCATCGTTGAGAGCTTGGTGGGCCACCTTCGCCGCCACCTTCGCATGGGCAAGCTGGGCGCGTTGCGCCGCCACCGAGGCCAGCTGCCCGGAGATCTCCACCAGCTGGGCCGCCGCACCACCACCGGCGTCCAGCAGACGTCCCTCCTCCACGGCCAGAGCACGTTCCTGATTTCGGTACACGTCACCGAGGGCGAGGACCGCGGCGAGCAACTCCTCCCGCGATCGACGGGCCTCTCCGTAGGCGCGTTCCAACTCGGCGACGGCCGTCTCGGCGGCCATCCACTCGCCTCGCTCGCGTTCCACTTCGCTGGCGCGGGTGCCGCGCAAGGTCGCCCACACCCGGGTCGGTGTGACCGACTCCAGCGCGTCGACCTCGGCCGCCTCCGCCTCCCGCCGCTTCTTGGCCACCGTCAGCCGCGCTGCTGCGGCATCCTCGGTAGCCCGCGCAAGATTCAGCTCCAGGCGCAGTCGCTCGTACTCGGCACAGGCGGCGAACGCCGCAGAAAGTTCGGGGGTGAACACAGTTCTCACTGTAGCTCGCTCCAGCGCCCCGCTAGCCTGACACGGTGAGCACCGTCCCGATTCCCGACCTGGCCGGTCTGCGACTCGTGGCGCAGCGCTTAGCCGGACAGCAGTGGGACGACCCCACCAGTGCGGTCAGCCATCTCGGTGCCGTCCAGGCACAAGACCTGCCCGGCGCGCTGTTGAGCGTGGCTCTGCGGGTCGCCTCGCCTGCCCCTGGTCAGCTCACCCAGGCCTTCGACACCGGGCAGATCGTGCGTTCCTGGCCCATGCGCGGCACCCTGCATCTGGTCCCGGCGGTCGACCTGGGATGGATGCTGTCGCTCACCAGCGCCCGAATGATCGCCGGCGCCGCCACCCGCCGCCGCGAGGTCGGCATCACCGACCAGGCCCTCAATACCGGACGCGAGCTCGCCCTGGCCGCACTCGACGGCGGCGCCGCTCTGCCCCGCAAGGAGCTGTTCGAGATCTGGCGCACTGCGGGGCTGCTGGCCCACTCCCAGACCGCGGTTCATCTGCTGGGCCTGTTGTGCCAGCAGTCCGTGCTGGTTCTCGGACCGCTGGCCGGACGTGAGCAGCTGGTGGTCAGCTATGCCGATTGGATTCCCGAGCCCCGCCACCTCGACCGCCCCGAGGCGCTCGCCGAACTGGCCCGCCGCTACCTGCGCAGCCATGGCCCGGCCACCGTGGCCGACCTGACTCGCTGGGCGTCGGTCACTCTCACCGAGGCCCGCGCCGCCATCGCCGCGGTCCGCGACGAGTTCGACTCCCTCACCTTCGACGGCGTGGAGCACCTTCACGAGCCGGGGCTGATCGCGCGCTGGCAGGCCCATCGCGACGAGGTGGCGCAACTGCGACTGCTGCCCGGCTTCGACGAGTTCATCCTGGGCTACCGCGATCGCAGCTTCGCCGTCGCCCACGAGCACGCCGGACGCCTGGTGCCCGGCAACAACGGAATGTTCCGGGCGTCCATCGTCACCGACGGCCAGGTGATCGGCGTGTGGCGGCGCGGGGGCACCCCGAAGAAGCCGACGATCATCACCGAAGGGTTCCAGCCGTTGTCCGTGGTCGAACAAACAGCAGCGCAGGCGGCGTTTGCGGCGTTGCCGCCGATCAGCTGATCAGACCAGCAGGTCTTCGCCCACCAGCCGGAAGTACGCCTCGAAGTAGCGATCGCGTGTGGCCGCAATCACCTCGTCGGGCAATGCCGGCGGCGGGGTGTCGGAGGCCTTATCCCAGCCGGATTCCTTGGTCAGCCAGTCGCGGACGTACTGCTTGTCGAAGCTCGGCAGGCTCTTGCCCGGCTCCCACAGTTTCGCGTCCCAGAAGCGGGACGAATCCGGCGTCAGCACCTCGTCGGCGAGCACCAGGGTGCCGTCGGCGCGCAGGCCGAACTCGAACTTGGTGTCGGCCAGGATGATGCCGCGCTCGGCGGCCATGTCGGCGGCCTGGGAGTAGATCTTCAAGGTGGCATCGCGCAGCCGCGCGGCCAGGTCCTCACCGTGGGCGGCGACGATGGTGGCGTAGTCGACGTTCTCGTCGTGCTCACCGATCTCGGCCTTGGTGGACGGGGTGAAGATCGGTTCGGGCAGCTTGCTGCCGTCCACCAGCCCGGCCGGCAACGGGATGCCGCACACCGTTTGGGACTTCTGGTACTCCGCCCAGCCGGAACCGGTCAGGTAGCCGCGCGCGATGCACTCCACCGGCACCATGTCGAGCTTCTCGACGATCACACCGCGCCCCGCGAACTCCTCGGGCACGTCGGTGGAGATGACGTGATTGGGGAAGTCGATCTGGGCGAACCACCACTGGGACAGCTGGGTCAGCACCACACCCTTGTCCGGAATCGGCGTCGACAGCACGAAGTCGAACGCCGAGATCGCATCGGTGGCGACCATCAGGATCCGGTCTTCGGGCCAGGCGTAGAGCCGGCGCACCTTGCCGGCGTGAAGGAGGGGGAGATCAGACATGCGCTCAGCCTAACCGGTGGTGGCTGCCCGGCCACGCGCGTGGTCGGCTATGTTCTGTGGTGATTTGTACCCCACGCAGCCGAGCGGAAAGGCCAGCTGGTGACGACCGCGCCCACTCGCGCTCCCATCATCTTGTTGGTTGAGGACGAGCCCGACCTTCGGGAGGCGGTCGAGCGCCACCTCAGCAGCCAGGGCTTCACCGTGGTCACCGCCGATTCGCTGGCCGCAGCCCGCGCGGCCGCCTGGGAGTACCAGCCGGATCTGCTGCTGCTCGACGTCCTGCTGCCCGACGGCTCGGGCTACGAGCTGTGCGCCCAGCTGCGGGCCACCACCAGCGCGCCGATCATCTACCTCACCGCTCTGGGTCACGATCGCGCCGTCGTCCAAGGGCTGGAGGCCGGCGGCGACGACTACATCGCCAAGCCGTTCAGCCTCGATGTGCTCACCGCCCGGGTCAACGCCCATCTGCGGCGCACCGGGTCGTCCCGCTGGGCCCGGATCGATCTGCCGCCTCTGCACCTCGACTTCGTCTCCGGACGGGTCACCTTGGAAGGCCGGACGATCAAGCTGTCGCGCATCGAGCTGCAACTGCTGGGCTACTTCGCGGCCAATGTAGGCGTCGGCGCCAGCCAGGAGGAACTCCTCAAGGCGGTGTGGGGCGACGAGTCGGGGCTGCCCACCAACACGGTGCGCCAGCACGTCTCGATGCTGCGCCGCAAACTCGGCCTGGACGCGGCCAGCCCCTTCGAGTTGGTCCACACTCCCAACAAGCGCTACGTCTTCCAACAGGTGCGCTTCGACAGCTAGGCGAGCGGCAGGGTGAACAGGGCGGTGGTGCCGGCGCCGGGCACCGACTCCAGGCTCAGTTCGCCGCCGTGCGCCTCGATGATGTGGGTGGAGATCATCAGCCCCACCCCGAGCCCGGTGTCGCGCGAGGACCGCACCCCGTCGCGTCGCGGCGGCAGCGGCCGTGCGCCCAGGTGGGGAATCAGCTCGGCGGGGATCCCTTCGCCGGTGTCGGCCACTGCGATCTCTGCGTGCGCACCGACCACTTTCACCGACACCGTGATCGTGCCGTCGTGGGTGTGGCGGGCGGCGTTGCTGAGCAGATTCACCAGCACCTGGACGATCCGCTCGCGATCCATCAGCACCACCGGGGCGGCACTCCCCCGCTCCAGTTCGAGCCGGTTGCCGCTGCGGGTGAGCAGTGGGCGGTAGCTGCGCAGCGTCTCCTGCACCAGCGCCCCCAAGTTCTCCGGCTGGGTGGCGACCACCAGTCGTCCGTCACTGATCCGGGACAGGTCGAGCAGTTGGGCGACCAGGCGTCCGAGCCGATCGGCTTCGGTGTCAATCACCTGCAGGTCACGACCCACCCGGGACG
>CAZLJN010000082.1:0-593 GCA_964559815.1 uncultured Propionibacteriaceae bacterium | reverse complement strand
GCTGATCCTCGCCCAGCACACCGGTGGCCTCCTCCGCGTGCGCCCGGATCACCATCAGTGGCGTGTTCAACTCATGGGCCACCATCGCCAGCAGTTCCGACTTGGCCTGATCGACCTGCGCCAACTGGGCATTGCGCGCCACCAGCTGCGCCTTGTTCTCCTCATAGATCCTGATCAGCATGCGCAGCGCCGCGGTCAACGCCACCCCACTGGCAACCACGCAGTAGATGACATCGGTGGCGATCATCTGCGCCGACGGCAGAGCCAGCACCCATTCCGGGTGCAGGTAGGCGACCAGAATGCTGGCCACGAAGATCGCCACCTCCAGCGGCAGCAGCACCCACAGCGCCACCCCGTCCAGGATGAAAGCGGAGAAGACGATGGCGAAAACGAAGAAGGCGGGCATGCCGCTGTAGTAGCCGCCGCCGGTGAAGAAGAACCACGGAAAGAGCACGAAGAACAGCCCGACCACCGTGATCGCGTAGGTGAGTTGGTAGCGCCCGGTGGTCCGGGCGAACCACAGCAATGCGATCGTGGCGAAACCGGCGGCGACATTGAGCAGAACGGTCCACAGATTGACGCCTTGGGCGGCG
>CAZLJN010000081.1:6394-8905 GCA_964559815.1 uncultured Propionibacteriaceae bacterium | reverse complement strand
CCGCGAGGAACTCGCCCAGGCGCTGGTGGAGGAGATGGGCAAGCCGCTGTCGCACGCCTATGGCGAGATCGACTTCGCCGCCGACATCTACCGCTACCACGCCGAGATCGCCGAGGCCGAGCTGGCCGACGAGGTCATCGAACTGCGTGGGGGAGAGGGCTCGGCGATCATCCGAAACGCCCCGCTGGGCGTGATCCTCGGCATCATGCCGTGGAACTTCCCCTTCTACCAGGTGGCCCGGTTCGCCGGCCCGAACCTGATGATCGGCAACACCGTCCTGCTGAAGCCGGCGCCGCAGTGCCCGCACACCGCCGAGCTGATCCAGAAGATCTACGAAGATGCCGGCGCTCCGGCTGGGGCATTCACCGCGATCCTGGCCAGCAACGAGCAGATCGGCACCGTGATCGCCGACCCGCGGGTGGCCGGCATCTCGCTGACCGGCTCGGAGCGCGCCGGCTCAGCGGTGGCCGAGCAGGCCGGCCGACACCTGAAGAAGGTCGTCCTCGAACTCGGCGGCACCGACCCGTTCGTGGTGCTGTCCACCAACGACCTGGACGCGGTCGTGGCCGACCTGGTTTCGGCCCGCCTGGACAACACCGGCCAGTCCTGCAATGCGCCCAAGCGGGCCATCGTGATGGCTGATCTGTATGACGAGTTCACCGCCAAACTCGCCGCGGCTATGGGCGCCATCGAGGCCACCGAGCCGTTGAGTGATGGCGACGCCGGCCCGGTGTCGTCCGAAGTCGCTGCGGCTCGCCTCGAAGACCAGGTGCAGCGTGCGACGGAGGCCGGTGGCCAGATCACCGCGGGCGGCACCCGCAAGGGCGCCTTCTTCGCCCCGACCGTGATCACCGACATCCCGCGGGATTCGGCGATCTACCGCGAGGAGATGTTCGGCCCGGTCGCGCTGGTCTACAAGGTGGCCGACGAGGCCGAAGCCATCGAGGTGGCCAATGACACCCCGTACGGCCTGGGTTCCTACGTCTACACCACCGACGCGGCGCAGGCCGAGCGGGTGGCCAACGCGATCGACGCCGGCATGGTGTTCGTCAACTGCGTGCTGGCCGATGCCGTCGAGCTGCCCTTCGGTGGCGTCAAGCGCAGCGGCTTCGGCCGCGAAATGGGACGCCTGGGCGCGACCGAGTTCGTCAACAAGAAGCTGATCCGCACCGCCTGATCGCTCAGCACAAGACGGCCCCTCGCGCACAGCGAGGGGCCGTCTTTGCGTGGTGCGACTGCGGCAGCGGCAGATCAGGACGGGGCGCCGGAGTTGATCACGGTCATCGTCAGCGTCTTCGAGCCGGAATGGCCGGCTGAATCTGTTGCCGTGAAGACCGTCTGCCAGGTGCCAGCGACTGTGGGAGTGCCGGAGAAGAGTCCGGCGCTCGTCATGGTGATGCCGGTGGGCAGATTGGTCGCCGTCCAGCTGTACGGCGCGGTGCCGCCGGTTGCGACCAGCTGAGTCGAGGGGTGATACAGGTTGTTTTTCACCGCGGAGTCGAGAGCGGTCGTGGTGATCGTGATGGTGACCGGAGCGGAGGCCACGGTCAGCGGGACGGTGGCGCTCGCCGCCACACCCTTGCTATCAGTGGCGGTCACCGTCACGCTCGTGGTGCCGACCGCGGTGGGGGTGCCACTGATCACGCCGGTGTCGGCGTTCAGGCTGAGCCCGGTCGGCAGGCCGGTGGCCGTCCAGGTGTAGGCGCCGGTGCCGCCGGTGGCGGACGCCGTGGCGGAGTAGGCGCTGCCGTCTACACCTTGCAGCAGGGCGACCGTGGTCACTCGCAGCGGCTGGGTGAAGGTGTGGCCGGACACCGCTCCCGGCACCAGGGTGACGATCGAACCGTTGCCGACTTGCCCCACGGCGTTGGTGCCCCAACAGGTGGCGGTGCCGGCGGTGGTCACCGCGCAGGTGAATTGGCTGCCGGCGCTGATCGAGGCCGCGTCCGCCAGCAGGGTGGCCACCGGAGTCGTGGCGCCGGTGCCGGTGCCGTTGCCGAGCTGGCCGTAGGCGTTTTGACCCCAGCAGAGGGTGCTGCCGCTGCTGGTGATCGCACAGGCGTGATAGCCGCCGACATCGATCGCGGTCGCGCCGCTGGACAAGCCCGTGACGTTCACGGGAGTGGAGCTGTTGACGGTGGTGCCGTTGCCGAGCTGGCCATTGTTGTTGTAGCCCCAGCACTTGACGCCGCCGGTGGTGGACAGTGCGCAGGTCTGGCTGCCGCCGGCGTCGACCGCGGCCACGCCACTGGACAGGCCCGACACCGCCACCGGAACCGAACTGTTGACGGTGGTGCCGTTGCCGAGTTCGCCCGTCGCGTTGTAGCCCCAGCATTCGACGCCGCCGGTGGTGGTGAGCGCGCAGGTGTGGCTGCCGCCGGCGCTGATGGCGCTCACGCCGCTGGACAGGCCGGTGACCGCGACGGGGGTGTAGGCGTCGTTGGTGGTGCTGTTGCCCACCGCTCCGGCGAAGTTGTTGCCCCAGCACTGGACGCCGCCGGTGGTGGTGAG
>CAZLJN010000081.1:0-6294 GCA_964559815.1 uncultured Propionibacteriaceae bacterium | reverse complement strand
TGCCCCAGCACTGGACGCCGCCGGTGGTGGTGAGCGCGCAGGCGTGGTTGCCACCGGACGTGACCGCGGCAACGCCGCTGGACAGACCGGCGACGGCGACGGCGGTGGAAGTGGTGTTGAGGGTTCCGTTGCCGAGTTGGCCTTGGGCGTTGTAGCCCCAGCACTCGACGCCACCGGCGGTGGTCAACGCGCAGCCGTGGCCGGTGCCGGCGGCAACAGTGGCGACGCCTGTGGTCAGGCCGGTCACCGACACCGGTGACAGCTCGAGGGTGGCTTGGCCGTTGCCGAGTTGCCCGTAGGTGTTGAGGCCCCAGCACGCGACGTCGTGGCTGTCGGTGATGACGCAGGAGTGGTTCGTCCCGGCACCGAGGACCTGGGCCCCGGTGGCGAGCCCGGCGACTGCCGTCGGGATGCTGCGGGCGACGGTGTCATTGATCCCGAGCTGGCCGGCGCCGTTGCCTCCCCAACACTGCACACCGGTGGCGGTGATCGCGCAGGTGTGCGTTCCGCCGGCGGTCGCCGAGCTGACTCCACTGGAGAGCCCGGTGACGTCCACCGGCGTGGGCGAATCGGTCGTGGTGCCGTTGCCGAGTTGACCCACGGCGTTGTAACCCCAACAGGTGAGGGCGCCGGTGGTGGTGACCGCGCAGGAATGGTAGGTGCCGGCGGTGATGCTGGCCACCGAGGTGGACAGACCGGTGACGCTGACGGGGGCGTTGGTGTCGTTGAGGGTGCCGTTGCCGAGCTGCCCGTTGGAGTTGTAACCCCAGCACTTCACCTCACCGGTGGTGGTGAGCGCGCAGGCGTGGCGGAGTCCGGCGGTGATGGCGGTGACTCCACTGCTGAGGCCATCGACCGCAACCGGAACCGAACTGCTGGTGTTGGTGGTGTTGCCGAGTTGCCCGTAGGTGTTGAAGCCCCAGCACTGCACGCCTCCGGTGGTGGTGAGCGCGCAGCTGAAGTTGTTGCCGGCGGTGATCGCGGCGACGCCGCTGGACAGGCCGGTCACGGGGACGGCGGTGGCGCTGTTGGTGGTGCTGCCGTTACCGAGTTGGCCGTTTCCGTTGCTGCCCCAGCACTGGACGCCGCCGGCGCTGTTGATCGCGCAGGCGTGGGTGGTTCCCACCGTGACGGCGCGGACGCCACTGGTGAGGCCGGTGACGTTCACAGGGGTGGCGCTGGTGGTCGTGGTCCCGTCGCCGAGTTGGCTGTTGGAGTTGTAGCCCCAGCATTGGACGCCACCCACATTGGTCAGGGCGCAGGTGAAGGCGGCGCCGCCGTCGATGGAGGTGAGGTCACTGGCCGCGCCGGCCACGGCGAACACCGACAGCGGCAGGGTGGTGCTCGCGGCGTACCCGTTGCGATCAGTGGCCGTGGCCACGACCGAGTACACCCCCGCGGCAGTCGGCGTGCCGGTGATGGTGCCGGTGACGGCGTCCAGCGACAGCCCTGACGGCAACCCGGTCGCCGACCACACGTAGGGTGCGGCACCCGCGGTGGCTGCCAAGGTGGTGGCCGGGTAGCTGGTGTTCATCAGCACGTCGGTGGGCAGGCTGCTGGTGG
This sequence comes from uncultured Propionibacteriaceae bacterium, assembly GCA_964559815.1. Classification (GTDB taxonomy): domain Bacteria; phylum Actinomycetota; class Actinomycetes; order Propionibacteriales; family Propionibacteriaceae; genus Propionicimonas. The sequence continues at coordinate 4,731 of CAZLJN010000081.1, read as the reverse complement.
TGACGTGCACGCCGTCGACCACCGTCATGCTCAGCGTGGTCTGTGCCGTCGCTTCGGCGCTGTCGGTGACGGTGATGGTCACGGCGTTAAAGGTGCCGGTTTCGGTGGGAGTGCCGCTCAGCACGCCGGTATAGGTGTTGATGCTCAGCCCGGCGGGTAGGCCCGTGGCCGCCCAGGTGTAGGGCGCCGTCCCGCCGGCCCGGTTGATCTTCGTGGCCGGGTAGGCGATGCCGGCCTCGCCGGAGGGCAGACCGCTGGTGGCGATCTGGACGGCCACCGGACCGTAGCCGAATACGTCGGTCGGTACCAGGCTCGATGTGGTCGTGCCGTTGCCGAGCTGGCCGAACGTGTTGGTGCCCCAGCACTTCACGCCGCTGGCTGCGGTCAGGGCACAGGTGCTGTTGTTACCGGCCAGAATCGAGGTCACCGAACTCGTGAGGTTCGGGACATCGTGGGGGCTGGTGGTGCTCGTCGTGCTGTCGTCGCCGAGTTCGCCGTAGGTGTTGTCTCCCCAGCACTGGACGCCGCCGGCGTCGGTCAGCGCGCAGGTGTGGTTGTTACCGACGGAGACCTGCTGCACCGCAGACAGCCCAGGTACCGTCACCGGCACGGAACTGTCATCGGTGGAGCCGTTGCCGAGCTGGCCGGTGGCGTTGTAGCCCCAGCACTTCACCGCGCCGCTGTCAGTGACCGCGCAGACGGTCTTGCCGAAGGAGCTGATCGCAACCGCGTCCACCCCGGTGCCCAGCGCGACGGTCGCGGGGGTCAGGCGATCGGTGAGCGTTCCATCACCGATCTGGCCCTTGACGTTGGAACCCCAGCAGGCGACGCCGCCACCATCGGTGACTGCGCAGCTCCCGGCGCTGTTGGCAGCGATGGCGGTCGCGCCACTGGTGAGGCCGACGACGTCAACCGGCACATTGCTGTTGGTGGTGGAGTTGTTACCCAAGGCGCCGGCGTAGTTGTAGCCCCAGCACTTGACCGCGCCGGCGTAGGTGACCGCGCAGGTGTGGTTGGAGCCGACACTGATCGCCTTGACCCCGGTCGAGAGGCCGACGACGTCCACCGGCGTGGTGCTGGTGTAGGGCGTCACGCCATCGACGTGCAGGCCCATCGTTGTGCCGTCGCCCAGCTGACCCAACTGGTTGGTACCCCAGCACTTGACGCCGCCGGCGTCGGTGAGGGCGCAGGAGTGGCTCGCGCCGCTGGCGATCTGCCGCACCCCGCTGGACAAGCCGGTGACGGGCACCGGAATCGCGCTGTCGGTGGTGGTGCCGTTACCGAGCTGACCCATGGTGTTGCGACCCCAGCATTCCGCCCCACCGCTGCCGGTGACGGCGCAGCCCGTCCAGGCGCCGCCGCCGAGGACGGCGACGCCCTGAATCACGGGCGTGATCACGATCGTCAGGGCCCCGGTCGCGGTCTTGCCGTTGGCGTCGGTCACGGTGACCTGCATCGCCATTCCTGGCGTGGCAGCCGTCGGGGTGCCGGACAGGACACCGTCGGTGGACAGGCTCAGCCCGGCCGGGATCACATCGCTGGACCAGGTGTAGCCGGCCGTGCCATCGGCGGCGGCCAGGGTGGTCGAGTAGGCGGTCCCCACCACGCCGCTCGGCAGTTCGGTCGTGGTGATGTGGACGGCAGGGGTGACGGTGATCGAGGCCGTCGTCTGGGCGGTCCTGCCGCGGACATCGGTGACGGTGAAGGTCACCTCGCTGGTGCCGGTCTCGGTGGGCGTGCCGGAGAGTTCACCGGCACCGCTGAGGCTCAGGCCCGCCGGCAGGCCGGTGGCCGTCCAGGTGTACGGCGCCAGGCCGCCGGTGGCCGACAGGGGCGTCGCGGCGTAGCCGGTGCCGACGACGCCGGCGTCCAGGCTGGTGCTGCTGGCGGCCAAGGAGGCCAGGTTGAAGCCGATCACCGGCGCCGGGGTCGGGTTCGTGGACGTCTGAATGCCCAGCTGTCCGTTGGTGTTGGCTCCCCAGCATTGGACGGTGCCGTCGGTGAGCATGGCGCACGAGCTGTAGCCACCCGCCGTGATCGAGCTGGCCGCGCCCGACAGGCCGGAAACCGGCGTGGGTGCGTGGCGTTCGGTCCTGGTGCCATCACCGAGTTGGTTGCTGCTGTTGAGGCCCCAGCAGGAGACGGCGCCGCTGGCGGCCAGAGCGCACGTGTGGTAGCTGCCGGTACGAACATCGACCATTCCGCTGCTCAGGCCCGGCACCGTGGTGGGGGTGAGGACGTTGGCGGTGCCGCCGTCTCCCACCTGACCGTAGTAGTTGTCGCCCCAGCACCGAACCGCAGAGTCCACCACCGCGCAGGTGGTCTGCAGGCCCGCCGTCACGGCGGTCACGCCGCTGGTGAGCCCGCTGACGCTGACCGGCCAGGGCGCGGAAGTGGTGGTGCCGTCGCCGAGCGTGCCGCCGCTGTTGCCACCCCAGCACTTCAACGCGCCGCTGGTGGTGATCGCGCAGGCGTGGAACGCGCCGACTGAAATCGAGGCGGCGTCGGTCAGGGTGTGTACCTGCACCGGAGTGGTCCGGGTGGCGGTAGACCCATCGCCGAGCTGGTAGGCACCGTTCTCGCCCCAGCACCGTGCCGTCCCATCGGTGAGGACCGCGCAGGTCGAACGATCGGCGGTCGACACCGACACCACACCTTCAGAGAGACCCTCGGGTGTCACCGGAACGGAGGAATCGACCAGGGTGCCGATGCCCAGGGCGCCATCGTTGTTGTTACCCCAGCACTTCACCGCACCGCTGGTGGTGAGCGCGCAGGCGCGGTTGGTGCCGACGTCGATCGTCGCCACGCCAGAGTCGAGGCCGCTCACCTGAACAGGCTGGATGCTGTTGGTGGTCGTGCCGTCACCCAACTGGCCATCGGCGTTGACGCCCCAGCACTTCACCCCGCCGCCCGTGGTCAGCCCACAGGAGAAGCCTTCCCCGACCGCAATCGTCGAGAAGCCGCTACTGAGCGCGGGGACTGTCAGCGGAAGCGCGGCGGTGCCGGAATAGCCGTTGGCGAGTTGACCGCTGGTGTTGTTGCCCCAGCACATGACGGTGCCAGTACTGGTGCGGGCGCAGGTGAAGCTTCCCCCGGCGGAGGCGCCGGCCGCAGTTGCCCCCAGATCGATGGGCACCGAAGCGACGCTCGTGCTTCCGGACGCGTTGGCACCGAGTTGGTTGTAGCTGTTGCTGCCCCAGCAACGCATCGCACCTGCGGAGGTGATGGCGCAGGAGTGGTTGGCCCCAGCGATCACCTGGACGGCATCGGTGACGTCGCTGGCTGTGACGGCATCGGCGATGTTCGCACTGGCGGCGACACCGACTTGGGCGTAGTTGTTCTGGCCCCAACACTTCACCGTGCCGGTGCTGGTAGCGACGCAGGTGTGGTTACCCAGATGCGTGTCGAGGTCAACGACGCCGCTGACATCGGGCACGGCCACCGGAGTACTGGAGGTGGTGGTGGCGATGCCGGCGCCGAGCTGGCGGGTGGTGTTACGTCCCCAACAAGAGACCGATCCGGTGGCGGTCAACGCGCAGGCGTGGCTCGAACCGGCCTGCACGTCGATGACGCCGGTGAGGTCGTTCACGGCCACCGGGTGATTGATGCTGACCAGGCCACCGTTGCCCAGCTGTCCAAAGATGCCCATGCCCCAGCAGGTAGCCGTGCCATCGCTGAGAGTGGCGCAGGAGAAAGTCTGCCCGGCAGCGATCGAGACGGCGTTGTCGATGCCGACGACATCAACCGGGGCGTTGCTGGAATCGCCCGTGCCGGTGCCGAGCTGGCCGTAGTTGTTGTAGCCCCAGCACTGGATCTTGCCCGTGCTCAGCAGGGCGCAGGTGTGGTTGACGCCGGCGGCGATCGAGATCGCCGTGCCGGCCAGTCCGGACACCGTCACCGGGTACAGCGAGTTGGTGGTGGTGCCGTCGCCGAGTTGACCATTGGCGTTGGAGCCCCAGCACTCCGCTCCGCCAGCGGCGGTGATCGCGCAGGCGTGGGCCGAGCCGCTGGACTCGGTGGCCGGCTTGGTCACGGTCAGTCCCAGGGTGGTGTGGGTGACCTTCCCGCGGCCATCGGTGATGGTGAGCTCGACGGGGGTGTTGAGGGCTGCGGTGGCGGGGGTGCCGCTGATCACGCCATCGGTGTAGGTCAGGCCGTCGGGCAGGGTGCCGGCGGTGATGGTGTAGGGGGCGGTGCCGCCGGCTGCGGCCAGCGTGGAGGTGTAGTCGCCGCCGACCACGCCGATGGCCAAAGTGCTGCTCAGGTGCGCGGCCGGGGTGATGGTGATGGTCACCTCGGCGGTGGCGGTCTTGGTGTTGGCGTCGGTGGCGGCGAAGGTCACGGTGGTCTCGCCCGCGGTGGTCGGGGTGCCGGTGATCGTGCCGTCGCTGGACAGGGCCAGCCCCTCGGGCAGGGTGGTGGACGTCCAGGTGTAGCCCGGGGTGCCGTCCGCGGCGCTCAGCGTGGTGGCGGGGTAGGCGTCCCCGGCCTCGACGCTGGGCAGGCTGGTCGTCGTGATGTGGACGGCCGGGATCACGGTCATCGTGGTCGTCCAGGTGGCGGTCTTGGACTTCGGGTCGGTGGCGGTGAAGGTGACTTCGGTGTCACCGGACGCGGTCGGGGTGCCGGTGAGCTCGCCGTCGGTGGAGAGGGTGAGGCCGTCGGGCAGGGTGGAGGACGTCCAGGTCGCTGCGCCGTTGCCGTCGGCGGCCTCCAGGGTGGCGGAGTAGG
>CAZLJN010000080.1:0-8910 GCA_964559815.1 uncultured Propionibacteriaceae bacterium | reverse complement strand
CGATCGAGACCGAGATCTGGTACCAGACCACCCAGCTGCTCGACCTGCCCGCGGCGGCGGCGCTGTCGGTGCTGCAGTTGGTCGTGGTGGCGGCGGCGCTGGTGGTGGCCGATCTGACCCGCAGCCGCCAGGAGCGGGCGCTCACCCTGGCCGGCTCGCCGGTGGATCACCGCCTGCGGCGTACCGATGCCCCGGCTGCGGTCGTCACCGCCGGGGTGATCCTCGCCCTGCTGTTGGCTCCCATGCTCACCCTGGTGTGGCGCTCGCTGCAGACGGCCGCCGGCTTCGGCCTGGGCAACTATGCGTTGCTGGCCGTGGGCGACGGACGTCCGAGTGTGTGGGACGCCGCCGCGAACTCGCTGAGCACGGCAGCGGTGGCCACGCTGATCGCCCTGTCGCTGGGGGTGATGGTGAGCTTCCTGCTGTCGCGGCGTCCGTCGTCGGCGACCGGACGGGGGATTCTGCGGCTGGCCGACGCGGTGTTCATGCTGCCGCTGGGAATCTCGGCGGTCACAGTGGGCTTCGGTTTCCTGATCACCTTGAACCGGCCGCCGCTCGACCTGCGTTCCTCCTGGGTGCTGGTGCCGATCGCCCAAGCCATCGTCGCTCTGCCGCTGGTGGTGCGCAGTCTGCTGCCGACCCTGCGGGCGATCAACCCGCGGCTGCAGGAGGCGGCCGCCACCCTGGGCGCCGGGCCGGGCCGGGTCGTGGCCAGCATCGACGTGCCCCTGGCCTGGCGTGGTTTCGGGCTGGCGACCGGCTTCGCCTTTGCCACCAGCTTGGGCGAGTTCGGCGCCACCACCTTCCTGGCGCGCCCGGACCGTCCGACCCTGCCGGTGGAGATCTTCCGACTGATCTCCCGGCCCGGGGCGGAGAATCTGGGCACCGCGATGGCGGCTGCGGTGGTGCTGGCGGCGTTGACGGCGGTGGTGATGGCCCTGGCGGAGTTCCTGGGTCCGAAGGAGGCGACCTCGTGGTGAGTGGATTGCAGGTGCGCGACGCGGTGGTGCGCTACGGCACCTTGACCGCCGTTGACGGCGTCAGCATCGAGGTGGCCCCTGGCGAGGTGGTCGCTGTCATCGGCGCCTCCGGATCGGGCAAGTCGTCGTTGTTGCGGGCGGTGGCCGGCCTGGAACCGTTGGTGTCGGGCACGGTGAGCTGGGATGGCGTCGACCTGGCCCGCACTGAGGTACACCGTCGCGGCTTCGCGGTGATGTTCCAGGACGGCCAGCTGTTCCCCCACCTCAGCGTCGGCGACAACGTCGGCTACGCCCTGCACTGGCTCTACCCCGCCCAGCGGCAGTGCCGCGTCGACGAACTGCTGGCCCTCGTCGGCCTGGACGGGTACGCCCGGCGTCCGATCACCGCCCTGTCGGGCGGGCAGGCCCAGCGGGTCGCACTGGCCCGGTCGCTGGCCGCAGATCCCCGCCTGCTGATGCTGGACGAGCCACTGTCGGCGTTGGACACCGGGCTGCGGGAACGGCTGGTGGAGATGCTGTCGCGCACGCTGCGGGCCACCGGCACTCCGGCGCTGTATGTCACCCACGACCAGGACGAGGCGTTCACCATCGCCGATCGGGTCGCGGTGATGGCCGAGGGGCGTCTGCTTCAGGTGGACACCCCCGCCGAGTTGTGGCGGCACCCGGTCGATGCGCAAGTCGCGACTTTCCTCGGCTACGGCCCACTGCTGGACGCAGCCACTGCCCGGGCCTTGGGGTGGGCTGGCGCCCCCGAGGCCACCATCGCCGTCGGTCCGGACGGCCTGGTCGTCGATGCGGAAGGAGTGGAGGTGCCGGTGACGGCGGCCACGGTGGGCCGCGGGGAGACCATCTTCGACGTCGAACTGGGCTCCGGGCAGCGAGCGCAGGTGCGCTCTGCGGGAGTGCATCGACGTCCCGAGTACCTGCCCGTCCGGTTGGGTCCCGAGGGGTGCGCGGTGCTCGCGCGGTCGGGCCGGAGCGACACCCTGTCGTGAGGGGCTGAACGGACTGGGGTTATCCGCACGAAAATCTGTCCACGAGACGACCCATTTGGTGTTTTATCAGGATATTCTCAGAACGCGCTTGAAACGTCCCTCCTCCGGGTGACAAGGGGAAGCGTCCGCAGCGGGGACGAGCCTCCACGGTCTCAACCAATACTGCACAGTAGGTCGAGGTTAGCGGTGCCATCTCCGCCATCGGAGGTGGAATGAGTGCAAGAATGCCGCCGTGGGAACGGAAGCAAAGTTGGTGCCTACGGGCGCCCGGCATGAGGTCGGAGTCGATGAACTCTTCTTCTCCACGACCGATGCCCGAGGGATCATCGACCAGGCGAACTCTGTGTTCGTCCGGCTCTCCCGGCATCCCCGGGAGGAGCTCGTCGGTGCTCCGCACAACATCATTCGCCACCCGGTCATGCCCGGTGGCGCCTTCCTGCTCATGTGGGACACCCTCCAGGCTGGTGAGCCGTTCTGCGCGTACGTAGACAACCTCGCCGGCGACGGCAGCACCTACGGTGTGTTTGCCACCATCACTCCGCTAGGTGATGACTATCTGTCCGTGCGCGCCCGTCCGTTCGTCGACGGCCTGCACGATGCAGCGTTCTCGCTTTACGGTGCGGTGCGTCCCCAGGAGCTGGAACTGCGCGACAAGGGATGGAACTCCCACGAAGCGGCAGTCGTCGGCGCTGAGAAGCTGGGCGAACTGCTGGTGGGTGCGGGAATCCCGAGCTATGAGGAATTCATCTGGAAGGCCCTGCCGGCCGAGGTCGAGGCGCGTCTGGAAGTTGCCAGCGGCATCGCCAAGCGTCCGCTGGCTACCGGTGACCTCGCTGACATGCTCGCGGTCGCGGTCAAGATCGATGAGGCCCTGCAGGAGTGGGTGCGCAGCCTGGACGACCTGCAACGGGTCGCCGACGCGCTGCTGGCCGCTGCCCCGCAGTTCAGCCACACGATGGAAGCCAACGCTGCCGTCGCCGATCGGATCAACGAGAACGACGCCGAGGGCTTCTTCAGCTCCGCCATGGTCTACCTCCGCGTGTGGGCTCAGATGGCACCCGAGGTCGCCGGCATCGTCACCGAACTGCTCGAACAGCTCGACGAACTGCGCCGCAGCTGCGCCCAGACCCGGTTCCGCATCGCCCTCGCGGTGTTGCACAACTGGACCGTGGGGCAGTTCGTGGTGGAGATCATCGACAACGTGCCCGGCTCGGACGAGGCCCGTCCGGCGATCGCCCAGTTGGGCCGCGCGCTCGACGAAGGCCTGGCCGAGACCAGCGAAAGCAGCAAGCGGAACGCCGCCCTGGCCGCAGCCGCTGCCGAGCGCATCTCCACGCTGCGCGACCTGCTCGACCTGCCGCAGACCATGATTCGCGAATGGCTGTCCCGCGCTGATCGCAGTTCGGCGACCTTCGTGGAGATGGTCGACACGATCTCGGCTCAGGTGGATCGCACCCAGGCCGATATCGACCTGCTCGGATCGCTGTCCGATGAGTGCCGCCGGATCGCGGTGCCGCTCGACTCGGCCGTGATCGAGGAAGAGACCGAGAAGCTGCGTGGCCTGATGGCTGCCCACCAGGGCCACCGTCCGCGTTACGCGATGTCGAAGTAACCGATTTTCCTACTCGACGCCGTTCTCCCAGCCGGGGAGAGCGGCGTCGGTGGTTTTCGGCTGCGGTACGCAGTCCCGCACCCGGTGGTGAATGGCGCTCCTGTCGCGAGTCACCGCCGAGGATTAGAATCCTGCTCGGAGTGTCGGGAAGCCTGGTCGACGGCCCACCTCGCCGCGATCGTGCCCAGGGGGTCCGATACATGAGGAGATGGCCCGATGGAGGCTACTCAGAAGTGTGATTCCCCGCCGATGTCGCCGATGGGGCGGTGATCGGCGATGGCGGCGACGAGCGTCATCCGAACCGAGGCGGTCACCAAGGATTACGGCCCGGTTCGGGCGGTAAGCGCCCTGGAGATCGACGTCGGTGAAGGCGAGATCTATGGCTTCCTCGGACGTAACGGCGCAGGAAAGACGACCACGATCCGCATGATCCTGGGACTGATCCGACCGAGCATCGGCAGGGTGGAAGTCCTGGGTCGCGATGTGAACGGTGCGGACCGATCCTGGCTGCGCCAGGTGGGCTTCCTGGTGGAGAGTGCATCGGCCTACTCCGCGCTGACGGTGCGGGAGAATCTCCAGCTGCAGCGACGGCTCACCGGCGCTGCGGAAGCGGCAGTGGACGAGGCCATCGAACGTCTGGACCTCGGCGCCTACGCCGATCGACGCGCCGGGCGGCTGTCGCTGGGCAACAAACAACGACTGTCGCTCGCCCGCGCTCTGCTCCATTCGCCGAAAGTGCTGGTGCTCGACGAGCCGGCCAACGGGCTGGATCCTGCCGGCATCGTCGAGGTTCGTCAGCTGCTCCGTGATCTGAGCAGGGACGCCGGGGTGACGGTATTCATGTCCTCGCACATCCTGGCCGAAGTGGGGCATCTCGCCGACCGGATCGGCATCGTCCATGACGGTCGACTCATCGAGCAGGCCACTCGGGCCGAGCTGGCCGAACGCGCACGGGCCTTCGTCCGGGACGCCTACACCGAGGAGCAGCGACGCGAGGCGTTGCTGACCGCCGACCTGGAGCGCTACTTCCTGGCCCGCACGGCGCCGGGCTCCGACGAGGGAGGCCGCGATGCGTGAGGCGCTCATGACCGAGTTCGCCAAGTTGCGGCGCTCTTGGGTTCCGCTGGTGACGGCGGCAGTGATGGCAGCGGCCGTGTGTGGGGCTGGGCTGCTGATCTGGATCGTGCAGCACCCCGAACTCGCTGCGTCCCTGGGGCTGTTGGGGACCAAGGCGAACCTGGCCGGGCTGCAGGCCACCTGGCCGGCGTTCGGAGGCTATGTGGTGGCGATCGGCGGCGCCAGCGGTCTGCTGCTGCTGGCCTTCATCGTGGCGTTCGTCTTCGGACGCGAGTATCTGGAGGACACCGCGAAGAACATGCTGGCATCGCCGGTTCCGAGGTGGGCTTTCGTGATCGCCAAGCTCGTGGTGGCGGCGACATGGTGGTTGGCCCTGGTGGTGTGGTTGCTTCTGTTGGGCTTCATTGAGGGGGCCGTGATGGGTCTGCCCGACTTCAGCATGCCCACCGCCATCGCCATCGTGGTGGGCACGGCGCAGGCCGCGGTCGTCTGCTACCTGCTGGTTCCGGTGGTGGCCTGGGTCACGGTGGCGTCGCGTAATGCGCTGGCCGGCGTGGGTTTTGCCCTGGGCATGCTCCTGCTGGGGAATCTGTTGGGGCACACCGGATGGGCGCCCTGGTTCCCCTGGTCGATCGCGGCGCTGATGTTCGGGCTTACCGGAGATCCGGAGCCCATCTCGGCCATCAGCCTGGCAATCGTGGGGGCGACCTGCGCGGTAGGCGTGGCGGCGACGATCCGGCACTTCGCCCGCGCCGACGTGACGTAAGGCGAGCGCGGACCACCCTTTTGGGGCCCGATCTCGGCGGGAATGTCTGGACTGGTACCTATGGTTGGGGTAGGCAGGGTCGCCCCGCGGCCCGTCTGCTACCCCACAGGAGCCGGGCATGATCACTCTGCGCGAGGTGACCAAGGTCTACCCGGGCGGTACGGCCGCGGTCGATGGGCTGTCGATGACGATGCCCACCGGCAAGATCACTGTGCTCGTGGGGCCGTCCGGCTGTGGCAAGACCACCACCCTGCGCATGATCAATCGGATGATCACCCCGACCAGCGGCACCATCGAGGTGGACGGGCGCGACACGGCCTCGCTCAATGAGGGCGAGTTGCGCCGCGGGATGGGTTACGTCATTCAAGGTGGCGGGCTGTTTCCGCATCGCACGGTGCTGGACAACATCGCGACCGTCCCGCTGCTGCTCGGTTGGGACCGCCGCCAGGCCCGGGCGGTGGCCGCAGAGCTGATGGAGCGGGTCGGGCTCAGTGCCGACCTGGCCGGCCGCTACCCGAATGCCTTGTCCGGAGGTCAGCAGCAGCGCGTCGGGGTGGCGCGGGCACTGGCTGCCGATCCGCCGGTGATGCTGATGGACGAGCCGTTCAGCGCGGTCGACCCGGTCGTCCGTGAGCAGCTGCAGGACGAGTTCCTGCGGCTGCAGGCCGAGTTGGGCAAGACCATCGTGTTCGTCACTCACGACATCGACGAGGCGATCAAGCTCGGCGATCAGGTGGCCGTGCTGCGCGTGGGTGGGAGGTTGGCGCAGTTGGCCGCGCCGGCCGAGCTGCTCGCCGATCCCGCCGACGACTTCGTCGCCGACTTCCTCGGTCGTGACCGGGGCTATCGCGGGCTGGCCTTCGCCGCCGCTCCGGCCTTGCCGATCGCGTCCGAGCCCACCGTGCTGCTCGGTAGCGACGGTGAGGTTGCCCGTCTGACCGCAGCCGGACGAGGGTGGCTGCTGGTGGTCGATGACGCCGAAGCCCCGCTGGGCTGGGTGCAGCCGACCCGGATCAGTGGAGCGGTCACCCGCGACGTCCTGCATCGCGGCGGCACGGTCGCCACCGTCGGCGGATCGCTGCGGGCCGCGCTGGATGCGGCGTTGTCGTCGCCGAGCCGCCGCGGGGTGCTGGTGGACGGCGACGGTCGCCTGGTCGGCACCGTCCGCGCCCAGGACGTCCTGGCCGCCATCGAACGCGCACCGCAGGAGAGCCGACCATGACCTGGTTCCTCGCGCACCTGGGCCAGGTCGGCGGCCTGCTAGTCACCCACGCGATCCTGGCGGTGATTCCGCTGATCATCGGGCTGGTCCTGGCGATTCCGCTGGGCTGGCTGGCGCACCGCTTCGGCTGGCTGCGGACGCCGCTGGTGGTCGGCACCGGGCTGTTGTACACGATTCCCTCGCTGGCGCTGTTCATCCTGATGCCGCTGGTGCTGGGCACCGGGATCCTCGACCCGCTGAATGTGGTGATCGCCCTGAGCGTGTACACCGTGGCCCTGCTGGTGCGCACCGTGGTCGACGGCCTGGCCTCGGTGCCCGACGATGTCGCCCAAGCCGCCACCGCCATGGGGCTGGGCGGGGTACGGCGGTTCTTCACCGTCGAGCTGCCGCTGGCCGTCCCGGTGATCGCCGCAGGATTGCGGGTGGCCGCGGTGAGTAATGTCTCGATCGTCTCGGTCGCCGCCCTGCTCGGCATCGCCCAGTTGGGCTCGCTGTTCACCGACGGCTTCGCCCGCGACTTCCTCGACCCGATCGTGGTCGGGATCGTGGCCTGCATGGTGCTGGCACTGGTGCTCGACTTGGGCATCCTGGTCGCCAGCCGCCTGCTCACCCCCTGGGTGCGGACGAGGGGGGTCGCGTGAGCGTCTTGTGGGAGTGGCTGGTTGACCCGGCCCACTGGCAGGGGTCGGACGGCATCTGGGTGCGGCTGGTCGAGCATCTGGGCTATGCCGCGATCACCCTGGTGCTGGCGGCGGCCATCGCGATTCCGCTGGGGTTGTGGATCGGCCACACCGGTAAGGGTCGGCTGGTCGTGGTGAACCTGGCTAACGGCGTCCGCTCGGTGCCCACGCTGGGGCTGCTGTTCGTCGCGGTGCTGGTGCTCGGGCCGGTGCTGGGCGGTGACATCGCCTTCCTGGCGCCGGCGATCTTCGTCCTGGTGGTGCTGGCGGTGCCGCCGATCCTGGCCGGCGCCTACGCCGGGATCGAGAGCGTTGATCCATCGGCGCGTGATGCCGCCCGCGGAATGGGGATGAACTCCTGGCAGGTGCTGTGGCGGGTGGAGGTGCCGTGCGCGTTGCCGCTGATCTTCAGCGGACTGCGGTCGGCGGCCTTGCAGGTGATCGCCACCGCCACCTTGGCCGCCTCGGTCAGCCTCGGGGGTCTGGGTCGGTTCCTGATCGACGGCCAGGCCTACCGCGACTACGGCCAGATGGCCGGCGGGGCGGTGCTGGTGGCCGCGCTGGCGATGGCGGTCGATCTGGTCTTCGCCGTGGTGCAGCGCATCGCGGTCTCACCGGGCCTGGCGCCCGCATCAACGTCCCGCCGCTCCATCCGGACGCGGCCCGTCCCCAACCCGGCCTAGGCCGAGGAAGAAGGAAACCCATGATGAAGAAGAAGGTGGCGATCGGCGCGGCCGCGCTGGCAGCGTTGGTGCTGTCGGCGTGCTCGTCGGGAAACCCGTTGAGCAGTGGCTCGCCGAACCCCGGGACGTCCGGTGGCGCGTCGTCGATCACGATCGGTTCGGCGAACTTCCCTGAGAACGAGCTGTTGGCGCAGATCTATGCCGGCGCGTTGACGGCGAAGGGGGTCACGGTGACCACCAAGCTGAACATCGCCTCGCGTGAGACCTATGTGCCGGCCTTGAAGAACGGCGAGATCGACCTGATCCCGGAGTACACCGGCGCGTTCGCCAAGTACCTCAACCCTGATGCCGACATCTCCACTACCGACGCTGCGGTGGCAGCGCTGAAGGCGGGCCTGCCCGCCACCTTGACGGCACTGGAGCCGGCCGCAGCCCAGGACAAGGACTCGATCACCGTCACCCGGGCGACCGCGACCCAGTACAACCTGAAGACCATCGACGATCTGGTGCCGGTGGCCAAGGATCTGGTGCTCGGCGGCCCGCCGGAGTGGAAGAACCGCAGCTACGGCGTCCCCGGCCTGAAGAAGGATTACGGCCTGATCTTCAAGGATTTCAAGGCCCTCGACACCGCCGGGCCATTGACCGTCCAGGCGTTGAAGAACGGTCAGGTGCAGGCCGCGAACCTGTTCACCACTGATCCGGCGATCAAGGCCAACGACTTCGTCTCGCTGGAAGACACCAAGAGCTTCTTCGGCTCGCAGAACGTGATCCCGGTGCTGACCGCGGCCAAGGCCACCCCCGAGGTGACCGCCGCGCTCAATGCGGTCTCGGCCAAGCTCGACACCGATACCTTGGCCACCCTGGTCACCAAGGTCGTCGTCGACAAGCAGGACGC
>CAZLJN010000079.1:0-9003 GCA_964559815.1 uncultured Propionibacteriaceae bacterium | reverse complement strand
GCCTGCCCCAACGAGGCCGCCGCCAGCGGGGTCGCGTCGAAGCTGTCGAAGACCTCGTCCAGGCTGCGCCCGAACTCAGCCTCGGCCTTGGCCTTGATGTCGGCATAGGACGCCGGCGGCACCTCGTCCTGCAGGCCCGACAGCTCCTCGGTGATCTCGGCGGGCAGCACGTCCATGCGTGCGGACAGGAACTGCCCCACCTTGATCATCAAACCGCCCATGCCGATGGCCATCGCCCGGAACCGGACGGCCGTCTGACGCCCCCGGTGGGTGCGCGTCCGATTCGACCAGCCCACCAGCCCGAGCTTCGGCAGCACGATCTCCCAGTAGACGAAGCTCAGGGTGACCCCGGCGAAGAAGGTGACGATCCGGCGATAGCGGGCTTTCAGTTGCCCTGGGGTCATCGACCTCAGTCCTCGGCGAGCAGCGTGTAGATCTGCTTGCGAGCCCCGTTCAGGATCTCCACAGCGGCGTCGACCTTGGCCTTGTCGCCGGCGTGATGAACCTGCATCACCGCGGACGCCAGCCGTCCGCCGGCCTCCCGCAGAGCGAAGATCCCACTCAGGTCACCGACGGCGGCGGCCACGTCCCAGGGAGCGTCGGTCTCGGCGAGACCCTCGACAGCCTCCTGGCCGGCCTCGGTCAGGCTGAAGACCTTCTTACCCGAAGACTCCTCGGCCACGATGAGGCCCTCATCGGCCAGCAGCTGCAGGGTCGGATAGATCGAGCCCGCGCTGGGACGCCAGGCGCCCCCGCTGCGCTGGCTGAGTTCCTGAATGATCTGGTAGCCGTGCATCGGCTGTTCGGCGAGCACCTTCAGGATGGCTGCGCGGGTGTCTCCGCGACGGGCGCGGGTCTGAGGACCGAAAGCGCCGGGGATCGGGCCGCCCTTCATGCCCCAGTCGGCCAGCTTGCGAAGGAACGCGGCCGGGTCGGGGCCGAAGCCCGCGTTGTTGCTGTGTGACATCACAACTCCTCTCCAGAGTCATATTGCGATATATCGCAGCATAGCTCGGCAATCAACCTCGGCCAGCCACGACGACACGGGCATTCTTACGAGGTGGGCCGCAAGCCCTACAGCAGAACGGGGCCGTCGGTTTCCCGACGGCCCCGCTCAGCACTGATCTGACAGGTCAGCGCTTCACCTTCTTGGTGGGAGCACTCACCCGCGTCACCGTCGGGTAACTCTCCTTCTTGCCCGTCACCTTCACCGTGATCCGCTTGCCCTTCTGCGCCTTCTTCAGCACCAGGGTCTTCGACTTCGCACCGGCGATCTTCTTGCCGTTGGCGTACCAGCGGTAGCTGAGCTTCGTCGGAGTCGGGGTCCAGGTGCCGGCATCAGCCACCAGCTTCGCACCCACCTTCGCCTCACCGGTGATCACCGGCTTGGCCGAGACCATCGCCGGCAACCGGAAATCCTCCCGGGTGAAGTTGGACAGCCACGGCCCCCGGACGTCGGACTCGACCCACGAGCGACCATTCGGAGCAAACACCCGGAACGTCCAAGACGCCGGCCAGTCACCAGGGCTCTTCTGCAGCGAGAAGTACTCGCCCTTGGCGTTGGTCTTGACGCACGCGCCCTCAACCACACACACCTCAGCCCGCGCCACCGGCGCACCCTTGGCATTAGTCACCGTGCCAGTCACCGAGATCCGGGGCGTGGCCGATTCCTTGGCCAAGACGATGGTGCCCAGGGAAAAACCACCGATAATCCGGTTGGCGTAGGCGGTCTGATAGCCGGGCGCCGAGATCTCCAACGACCCGCCTTCGTAGCCAGAGCCCAGGATCCGAACGCGGAACCGTCCCTGAGAGTCGGTGACGGTCTTGTTGCTCAACCCGCCATCCACGGTCACACCAGCCAGCGGCTTGCCAGCGGCATTCACCACGCGGCCGGTGTCCTCCGCAAAGGAGGTCAACGCGACGTCCTGCACCACCGAGCTGCCGGCCGCCCCCTTGATGCTCAGGGAGCACACCGGAGACCTACCGTTCAGAACCACCGGCGCGAACTTGCTCCGCTGATCATCATTGCCCGGATAGACCGCCAGACACGGATCCGGATAGGCAACCGAGCCGGTGTCGGGCTCGACCTGCACGGTGTAGCTGCCGTCGGCAGCAGTGTTGGTGCACTCATTGACGATGTAGTCACACACCTTCACTCCGGCAATGGGCGCACCGTCAAGAGTGACGACGCCCGAGACGGTGATCTTCGATCCCCCGTCAGCCCAGCCCACCTGGGCACCCCCAATAGAAAGAGCTGCGGCCATCAACGTGATGGCGGCAGCCCGAAATGCACTCATCCTTGTCATTAACTTCCCCCGATAGATAACGAATGTTCCCCCGCGGACGCTTGTCCCCCGACTCGCGTCCGCCGCGACCTGAAGGCCGCTCGGCGAGCCTAGCAACAGCGACTGATTTGAGCGCAAGCGCACGCCCTAAGAAACTGCTGAATCGTCCACAATGCGGGACCGACCGAACCTGAACAATGCCGACTCCGTTCACCGCACCTTCGGCGCCGGGGACAGCAAGGCCGTCGCCGGCGACACCGGCGAGGATTCGACGCAAATGTCCCCGAACGAGGACTGACCCTCCCCCGACCGCTCCGGTTAGGGTCGGGGCACCCGCATGAAGGTTGCCCCCCATATGTCTGACTTCTCATCGTCGGGACCGGTGAGCGGCGTCGCCGTGGCCAGTCCCCCCGAGCCTCCGGCGTACCCGGAGACACCCGGCGCCACCGCCGAATGGCTGCGCTCACTGAACTGGCGCGAGTTCGAGGATCTCATCGGACGCGCCTACCGGCTGCAAGGCTACGAAGTGCTGACCACCGCCCATGGTGCGGACGGCGGAATCGATCTCATCCTGACCCGTGGCTCCGAGCGGATCTTCGTCCAGTGCAAGCACTGGCGCTCCCAGCAGGTGGGCGTGAAGGTCGTCCGCGAGCTGTACGGCCTGGTCGCCGCGCACGGCGCCACCTGGGGAGTGGTCACCACCTCCGGCGGCTACAGCGTCGAGGCCGAGGAGTTCGCTCGCACCACCCGGATCACCTTGTTGGACGGCCGCGCGGTCGCCCAACTCCTGGTGCTGGGCCGCGACGCCGGACCAGCAGAGGGCCCGCCGGTCACCCAGGTGTCACCGGTGCCGGAACCGGCCAATCTCCATCTCGACCCGTCGTGTCCGATCTGCTCGGCGCCGATGACCATGCGCACCGCCCGTCGCGGCCCCACCGCCGGCTCCCGCTTCTGGGGCTGCACCCGCTTCCCTGGCTGCAAGGGCGTCCGTCCGGCCCCCAACGGCGCGGTGCCCCCTGGCCGCACCCAACGCCACCAGAAGGTTTCGCATTCGCGTCGCTCGCCGCTGCTGGCCGTGGGAGTGGGCGCCGGCATCCTGGCGCTCATCGCCGGCACCATCGCCCTCGCTGGTGGGGTCTTCATGAGCGTCATCGGCGGCCTCACTCAGCCGGGCACTCAGGCCGCGGTCTCTAGCGCCGCTGTCGGGTTCGGCGAGCAGCCGACCGATGTCACCATCGATGCCGCCGGCAAGAAGCTCTACACGGCCAACTACGTCAGTGGTGATGTGACCATCGCCGACGCGGCCGGGTTGACCCCCACCCGCACCATCGACGTCCCCGGTAAGCCGATCGCGGTGGCTGCAGACTCCGCCCGCCATCTGCTCTACGTCGCCGATGGCGGCGCGAAGAAGGTCTACGTCGTCGACACCCGCAACGGCCATGCCCTGGGCACCATTGCGACCACCGCGAAGCCGTCCGATCTGGCCGTCGACACCGCCCGTCAGCGCCTGTTCGTGGTGAGTAAGTCCGGCGACCGGCTGGAGGTGTTCAACACTGCCACCAAGACCCGGGTGGGCAGCCGCGCCATCACCGGCCATCCCAGTGCCGTCGCGGTCGATCCCACCAACCACCAGGTATTTGTCGCCGGGGTGACCCTCACCGTCCACAACGGCGCCACCCTGAGCCCCATCCAGACGCTGCCCCTGGCGGTACTCGGCGGTGCCGACGGCCTGGCCATCGACTCCCGCACAGACCGCGTGTACCTCAGCCGGCAAAAGTCGGTGGAGGAGTACAACCTGGTCACCCACAAGCACCGGCTGTACCCGACACGGGACACCGCCGGCGGAGTCGCGGTCGACCCGGCCACGCGCAAGGTCTACGTCGCGCTCCCCGACCAGAACGCCGTGAGCGCGATCAGCGTCAAGTGAGCCTCGTGGTGGCATAGGCTGCGATCGTGATCGCAGAAGTCGTCGCGCGCATCTATTGGCGCTTCAGTCGCTGGACCTTGCGCAACGATCCTCAGCCCGATACCCCGCGAATCATCGTCGGTGCTCCACACACGTCCAACTGGGACTTCGTCTTCATGCTGGCGATCTGCTGGCGCTCCGGGGTGCCGGTGAAGTGGCTGGGCAAACACACCCTGTTCACCGGTTGGCGCGGCCCGATCATGCGCGCCCTCGGCGGGGTCCCGGTCGATCGTGCCAACCCCGGCGGCGTCCTGGACGAGTTGCTGAATCAGCAGCGCAAGGGCCCCTACTCGATTGGGATCAGCCCAGAAGGCACCCGCGGTGCCGGCAAGCAATGGAAGTCGGGGTTCTATCGGCTGGCGCTGGACTCAGGTCTGCCGGTGACCTTGGGCTATGTGGATCGCAACACCATGACCGTGGGTCTGGGACCTACCCTCACCATGACCGGCGACGCGAAGGTGGACATGGACGCGATTCGCGCCTTCTACGCCGACAAGGCCGGCGTCCACCCCGAACTGGCCACGGTTCCGCGGCTCTCCATAGAAGACCAGTAGGGAGCCATGGCCGAGTTGCTGAAGATCGGCGGCACCACCGAGGTACCGGTGCTCACGCTGAACCGCCCGGAGCGCCGCAACGCGCTCAACATCGAGCTGTGCGAGGCGATCCTCGACGGAGTCACTACTGCCGCGGTCGACGGAGCCCGGGCCATCGTGATCACCGGCGAAGGCAAGTCGTTCTGCTCGGGTGCTGATCTGAGCCAGGTGTACGGCCCGCAGTTCACCGCCGCGCTGTACGAGATGCTGCATGGGCTGTCCCAGCTGGAGGTGCCGCTCATCGCGGCCGTCAACGGGCCGGCCATCGGCGGCGGCGCCCAGTTGGCGATCGCCTGCGACCTGCGGGTGGTGGCGCCCACTGCGGCGTTCGCCGTCCCGACCCCGCGCAACGGCCTGGCCACCGACGCCTGGACGATCCGGACGCTGGCCGCGCTGGCCGGGGTCGGCGTCGCCCGCCGGTTGCTGATCGCCGCCGAGGTCGTCGATGCGCAGACCGCGCTCGCGTTCGGCCTGGCCGACCGCTCCGGCGACCTGGACGACGCCATCACCTGGGCTGCCGAGATCGCCGACTTCGCGCCGCTCACGCTCGCCTTCAACAAGCGCATCCTCAACGGCTGGGCCGACGAGGACGAGATCGCTCAGCGTTATGCCGAGATCTGGTCCAGCGCGGATGCTGCCGAAGGCGCCGAGGCATGGCAGGAGAAGCGCGCCCCACATTTCACCGGGCGATGACGATCTTCACGAATTGCTCCACCCCTTGATCAATCGCGGCTGACAAGCCCTTTAGTGAGGTGTTCGCGGGTAGTCTCCGGAAGTGATCCGAAAACTCATCGCCGCCATCTACTGGCGGTTCAGCCGCTGGACCCTTCGTAACGAGCCGCAGCCCACCGAGCCCCGGATCATCATCGGAGCCCCACACACGTCCAATTGGGATTTCGTCTTCATGCTCGCCATTTGCTGGCAATCCCGGATCTCGATGAGGTGGATCGGCAAGCACACCTTGTTCACCGGCTGGCGCGGTCCGATCATGCGCGCCTTGGGCGGCATCGCCGTCGATCGTGCCAATCCCGGCAATATCGTGGAGCAGATCCTGGCTCAGCAGAACAAGGAATCCGTCTCCATCGTGATCACCCCGGAGGGAACCCGCGGGTCAGGACGCTATTGGAAGTCGGGCTTCTATCGCCTGGCGCTCGATTCGGGCCTTCCGGTGACCTTGGCGTACGTCGACCGCACCACCATGACCACCGGACTCGGCCCCACCATGCGTCTGACCGGCGAGCCGGTGGCCGACATGGACGTCATCCGCGCCTTCTACGCCGACAAGGCCGGCTTCCATCCGGCGCTGAGCTCGGTGCCTCGGCTGTCGATCGAGGGTCGGGCCTGACCGCTCCGTCCACAGGAGCCCGCGAATTGCGGGGCAAGCGGCGTGCGGAGTCGCTCAGCCGTGGCCGTGAGCCTCGCTGTCGGCGCACGCGTGGGCGTCGGCCACCCGACCGTCGAGGAAGGCTGCAATGGAGTCCGCGACCGTCCCGGACGCACCCGTAGCCGGTTGGATGCCGTAGCCGGTGAAGAACTGGATCGCCCGGCCACCCATGCCGCCGCTGAGCATCACTTCGGCGCCCTGCTCACTGATGAACTGGGGAATCTGGCCCGGCTGGTGACCGTCAAGGAACGGGTTGGCGAGTACGTCCACTCCGGTGACTTCGGCGGCATCAGTGTTGACGAGCACGAAGTAGGGCGCATGCCCGAAATGCTGCGCGACCGGAGCGTGCAAACCCTGATCGGTCTCGGCAGTAACAGCAATTCTCATCTGAGCCTCCTAGGCATGACCGGACGAAAGCGTCGTCAGCCTAGGGGCCAGGCCGATCCTCGCACCTACCTGCTTGCGGAAATGGCAAATCGGCCGCTCAGTCAGGCCGACAGATCTGTCCACGCGCGGCTGCCACCAGCGTGAGGACGAACAAAGCGCCAATGACCACCGTGGTGATACCCAGCAGCACCGCGCCCAGCCAGCCGTAGTTGAGGCCGCCGCCGGCCGCCGAGCCGAGCACGACCGAGGTCAGCGCGGCCAGTGGAAACGAGTAGGCCCAGGAGCCGAGCGCGAACGGCACCGCTCGCAGCGACGGCGACAGGACCACCAGCAGGAAGAACTGGAACAACGCCACCGGCACCAGGAGCTTCACCAGCGGGTCGTTCCATCCGCCCCCCAGCCGCACCCAGGCCAGCGACAGCACGGCCGGTGGCGCGATCAGGATGGCGAGGGTCGGCGCCAGCTTCGGCGGCAGCGTGCCGTCGGTGAACAGGCGCGCCAACACGATCGGCAGGAGGCCCAGGTAGTAGACCACCCCGATTCCGGCGAAGTACCAGGTGATCTCCGGCGGTGCGATGCCCGCCCCGGCCACCGGCGCAATGAGGTTGCCGACCGCGGGAATGAACCAGGCCGGATGGACGTGCACCTGCTGGATGGCGGCATCGACGATCCAGGTCCGCACCACCCACAAGGTGATGGCGAACTGAGCCACTGCCCCGACCCACCACAACACGGTTGCCGCGACCGGCGCCAAGTCAGCCCACAGCACCGCCAGCAACAGCGGCGACACCGAGATCGCCCCGGTGAAGGCCGCACTGACCGGGTGATTCCACTCGGCGCGCACCTGCGCGAAATGACGCACGGTCTTGATCAGATAGGCAACCGACACCACCGCCAACACCACGGTGGTCAGCCCGGCGACCAGGTCACCGGCCATCGGCCCGATGCCCCAAAGCCGCCCCGCGGTGTGCCAGGCGATGGAGAGGCCGCCGAGCCCCAGCACCATCGCGAAGGCGCCCACGGGGAGGTAGGCCAGGCTTCGGGATGGTGGCGGCGCAATGGTGGGCGCGGTGTGGGTCATGATGCTTCCTCAATCCAGACGAGTCTGGGCATGACAGTGGCGAAGGGCTCGCGACGACGGACACGGCCGATTCGAATCGTGCCGAGTGGGACAAGGATTGCGTCGACCCAACCGCGCGGGCGCGCCGGGGATGACCCGGCTTCGCTGGCGACCGGTTCCTGTCGAGGTAGCGCGCGCCGTGATGGCGTGGGAACACTGGTTGCGGTGACGCGAGTGACCGACATTCGCGATCAGCGACGCCAACACCCGATTCGGGCATCGACACCTGTCTGGTCGGCAGCCATCCTAGACCGGCGATCACGCTGCCGATGACCACGCGGCAGACGCCCCCG
Organism: uncultured Propionibacteriaceae bacterium; assembly: GCA_964559815.1. Lineage (GTDB taxonomy): Bacteria > Actinomycetota > Actinomycetes > Propionibacteriales > Propionibacteriaceae > Propionicimonas. The sequence continues at coordinate 975 of CAZLJN010000079.1, read as the reverse complement.
ATTTGCGGGGCAGGAACAGGTAGGCGGGGACGGACGGGGACAGTTACGTCCCCGAGCTCGACGTCAGTCCTGAGCCAGCCCGGCCGCCTCGAGCAACTCCAGGGCCCGATCGAGGGGCTCGAACTTGAACACCAGCAGGGCGCTGTCGCCGCCGGAGGCGAGCTCGGCGTAGAGGTATTCGATACTCACCTCGGAGTCGTCGAAGATCGCCATGATCTCGGCCAGACCACCGGGACGGTCGGGCACCTCGATGCCGACGACCTCGGAGATGCGGGCGGTGTTGCCGAGCTCATGCACCGCCGCCAGTGCCGCGTCGGCGTCGTCGGCGATGAACCGCAGAATGCCGAACCGGTCGGTCTCGGCCAGCATCAGCGCCCGCAGGTTCACCCCGCGGTCGGCCAGGTGTTGCAGCACCGGGGCGAGCTTGCCCTTGCGGCTCTCCAGGAAGACCGAAACCTGCTTGAGTCTCATCATCGTTTCCTCACGCTCCGGTGGTGACGGTTCGCCGGTCGACGATCCGTTTGGCCTTGCCCTCGCTGCGTTCGATGGTCTTCGGGTTGACCAGTTTGACCACCGCCTGAATACCCAGGGCCAGCCGCAGTTCGTGCTCGATCTTGCGCTCCAAGGCCAGGATCACCTTGACCTCGTCGGAGAACAAGGTCTCGGCCATCTCGACCTCGACCTCCAGGGTGTCCATCACGCCGTCGCGATCGACCACGATCTGGTAGTACGGCTCGACGCCTTCGACGCGCAGCAGCACCTCCTCCACCTGCTGAGGGAAGACGTTGACGCCGCGGATGATCAGCATGTCGTCGTTGCGTCCCATCAACCGGTGGATCCGCCGGGACGTCCGCCCACACGGGCAGGGCTCCTCGATCAGGTAGGTGATGTCGCGGGTGCGGTAGCGCAGCACCGGAGTGCCGGTGCGGGTGAGCGTGGTCAGCACCAGCTCGCCCTTCTGCCCGGCCGGGAGCA